>JBDLTO010000028.1:0-5799 GCA_039805815.1 Bacteroidota bacterium
ACAGGTTTGCGACCTTCGTCCTGGTGATTTTGTTCATACTTTCGGAGATGTACACCTATATAACAATCACTTTGATCAGGCGCGGCTTCAACTTACCCGTCAGCCATATGCATTGCCTACGATGCGCATCAACCCCGACGTAAAAGATATTTTCGGATTCAGTTATGGCGATTTTACGCTTGATGGGTACCAGTCTCATGAAGCCATCAAAGCCCCTGTGGCAGTATAAACAAATATTATGCAAGTTTCACTCGTTGTTGCAGCCGGAGAAGACAATGCCATTGGGGCCGACAACAAGCTGCTTTGGAAATTACCCAATGACATGAAGTTTTTCAAAAACCTCACTTGGGGTATGGTGGTGATAATGGGCAGAAAGACATTTGCTTCATTGGGCTACAAACCCTTGCCTGGCAGGATGAATATAGTAATCACCAGAGATGGTTCTTTATTTACGCCAACGCCAACTTTAAAGATTGCTGGTAGCCTTGAATCAGCGCTTGCTGCTGCAACAGAAGCAGATTGTAATGAAGTTTTTGTAATAGGTGGAGGAGAAATTTATGCTATATCAATGTCACATGCAACCTCCATATACCTGACCAGGGTGCATGCTGTTTTTCCGGAGGCTGATACTTTTTTTGAATTTTCAGAGGCTGATTTTTTAAAGAAACAGCATGCTTTTTTTGCTGCAGATGATAAACATGCTGTTGATTATACATTTGAAGTTTGGGAAAGGGTAAATCAGGAGGTGTAATACATGTTTAGCAGAGCAGAACTCGCCTATAAGTTTTTACGATACTGGTTGACAGCCTCAAACGGTAGGGGTCATGGTATCCATTCACCTTTTGTGTTTGATTTTATAATTCATGTATTAAAGGGGCGAATGGCTGATGAAGTTGGATTTAGTCAAATTGAGGAAGTTCGCGAACAACTGGAGAATTCAAATGAAAAAATACAGGTTTCAGACCTCGGCGCAGGTTCTGTAAAGGTTGATGGTGAATATCGGAAATTGTCTTCAATAGCTAAATATGCCGCAAAACCCTCTCGGTTCGCCCAACTCCTTTACAGGATGGTTCGGTATTTTCAAATCGATCATGTTCTTGAACTTGGAACATCATTGGGTTTAACCACAAGGTATCTGGCACTTGCAAAACCTTTACAGGGTGTAATAACCATTGAGGGGGCACCTGCAATTGCACACAAGACTGAAGAGATGTTTTTTGCTGAAGGATTTGAGAATATAGAAGTAAGGTGCGGAGACTTTGAAAAAGTCTTGCCAGGTATACTGCCTCAGATGCAGGGAAGGAAGTTGATTTTTTTTGATGGTAATCATCGCTATGCCCCTACGATGGATTATTTTAAGCAGGCCTGTGCGTACGCCGGGGAGGAAGACATCTTTGTATTTGATGATATTCATTGGAGTAATGAAATGGAATTGGCATGGAAAGAAATCAAAAAAAACAAACAAGTTACCTGTACTATTGATTTGTTTTTTATTGGGTTGGTTTTTTTTAGAAAAGATTTCAAAGAAAAGCAAGAATTCACCATACGTTTTTAAAATTTATTCAATCATTGCTTATTTTATTTGATTAGATTTGCCATCACAAACAAGCCCCATGATCGTCGGTGTTTTAAAAGAAGTCGCCCCCGAAACAAGGGTTTCCCTTATCGCAGAAGGCGCTGCACAGCTTATTAAGAAAAATATTCAGGTTTGGGTCGAATCCGGAGCAGGCCAAGATGCCTTTTGCTCAGACGATGATTACCGCGCTGTTGGCGCAGAAATCAAGACGTCAGCGGAAATTGCTGCTCAGGCTGATGTGGTATTGTCAATCCATGCACCATCTGTTTCCATAAGGAATGGAGTAGTGTTGATTGGCATGTATCAGGCCCGTTTTGAAACTGAAAGAATCAAAAGCTGGGATAGTCAGGGTGCTACAGTATTCAGCATGGAGTTATTGCCAAGGACCACTCGCGCTCAGAGTATGGATATTTTATCCAGCCAGGCAAATATTGCGGGTTACAAGGCTGTTCTGACTGCAGCTAATGCATATGGAAGGTACTTCCCTATGTTCATGACCGCAGCAGGAAGCATAGCCCCGGCAAAAGTCCTGATACTCGGTGCTGGTGTTGCAGGTCTTCAGGCGATTGCCACAGCAAAAAGGTTGGGTTCAGTTGTTGAAGTATTTGATACGCGCCCAGCTGTAAAGGAGGAAGTTCAAAGTTTAGGAGCCAAATTCATTGAGGTGTCCGGTGCTGCTGATGCATCCGCAGCAGGAGGTTACGCTGTAGAACAATCTGAGGAGTATAAGCGCAATCAGCAAGCCAAAATTGCAGAAAGTATCGCTAAAGCAGATATTGTCATTACTACTGCTCAGATTCCCGGAAGAAAGGCTCCGATACTTGTAACTGATGACATGTTAAAAACAATGCGCAGGGGTAGCGTGATAGTAGATCTTGCAGCATCAACTGGCGGGAATACTCCTGTAACCAAAGACAGGGAAACAGTCCATTACAATGGCGTAACCATAATAGGAGACAGTAACCTGCCGGCTACTATGCCATCTGATGCCAGCAAGCTTTATGGAAAGAATATACTGAATTTTCTGCAATTAATCATAACAAAGGACGGTACGCTGAATCTGGATGTTGATGACGATCTTGTGAAAGGAGCCAGGGCAGTTGTACAAGCTTAATTGATCTCACAAAAAACTAAATATGGAACAGGTCTTACAATGGATAGCTGATCATCAACAAATGGCCTATATCGTTATTCTGATGGTTTTTGTTGGCATTGAAGTGATTGGAAGGGTTCCCAGCGTACTGCATACACCACTTATGAGTGGTGCCAATGCTATTCATGGCGTAGTTATCATAGGTGCTATTATCGTAATGGGCCAGGCTGAAAGCGACAATATACCTGCACTTGTACTTGGATTTCTTGCTGTTATTCTCGGTACATTAAATGTAGTTGGAGGTTTCGTTGTTACTGACCGCATGCTGGAAATGTTTAAAAAGAAAAAGTGATTTCCTAAAATATTGAATCAATGGAAATGAATTTACTCGCCTTGTGTTACCTGATTGGGTCTGTTACCTTTATTGTTGGGTTAAAGATGCTTGCTAATCCTGCTGCTGCCAGAAAAGGAAATCTGCTTGCTGCAGCAGGTATGGTGGTGGCTATTTTAGGTACCATATTCCTTTATGAGAAAGATGGTGAAAAGCTGGGTAACTATGGCTGGATATTTGCAGCGTTGTTCATAGGCACAGTAGTCGGAACGCTTATGGCCAAGCGCGTTAAGATGACTGCGATGCCAGAAATGGTGAGTTTGTTCAATGGCATGGGTGGTGCCTGTGCAGCACTCATTTCTATCGTAGAATTCAGGCACCTTATCCATGGGTTCACACCTGAAACCTATGCAGCAGGCGGATATACTTTTTTTGCATCACTTGATAAGGTTACTTTGTTGATCATTCTGTTAGGTCTCATCATTGGATCGGTATCTTTTGCTGGAAGTATGGTAGCCTGGGGCAAGCTCAATGGTAAAGTCAAGGATTTTGCATTTGGAGGTCAGCATATTATTAACCTGGTAATACTGATTTTGAATCTTGGACTAGCAGCTTTTATGGTTCTAGCTAGCCCAGAAGAGACGCCGCTTTTCTTTTATCTTATAGTTGTACTTTCCATCCTCTATGGTATATTTTTTGTTTTGCCTATTGGAGGCGCAGATATGCCTGTGGTAATCTCCTTGCTCAACTCATTCACCGGGGTAGCCGCTGCTTGTGGTGGTTTTCTATATGATAACAAGGTTATGCTCACCGGAGGTATACTTGTAGGTGCTGCAGGCACACTGCTCACTATTCTGATGTGTAATGCTATGAACAGGTCTCTCAAAAACGTATTGATTGGTTCATTCGGAGGCAATAAAACGGTTGCTGGTGGAGGATCTGCTGCACTTGGTGGAACATATAAGGAAGTCACGTTGAGTGACGCTGCCGTTGTGATGAGTTATGCGAGTAAAGTGATGATCGTTCCTGGTTACGGACTTGCTGTTGCTCAGGCCCAGCACGTTTGTCACGAGCTGGAAAAAACGCTTGAAGCTAAAGGTGTTGAAGTGAAATATGCCATTCATCCTGTTGCAGGTAGGATGCCCGGACACATGAATGTATTGCTTGCAGAAGCAGATGTGAGTTATGAGAAGTTACTGGAGATGGAGCAAGCCAATGAGGAATTTAAA
This sequence comes from Bacteroidota bacterium, assembly GCA_039805815.1. Taxonomy (GTDB): domain Bacteria; phylum Bacteroidota; class Bacteroidia; order Chitinophagales; family Chitinophagaceae; genus Pollutibacter. Next base: position 4,230 of record JBDLTO010000028.1, read on the forward strand.
AATACTGACGTTGTATTGATCTTGGGTGCCAATGATGTGGTTAACCCAGCAGCGAAATCAGATCCGTCATCGCCCATTTATGGTATGCCAATTCTCGAAGTAGAAGAGGCAAAACATGTTATTGTAAACAAGCGGAGTATGAAGCCCGGTTATGCTGGTATAGAAAATCAGCTATTCTTTCAGCCCAAGACATCCATGCTTTTTGGTGATGCCAAAAAAGCCTTGCAGGATTTGCTGGCCGAGATTAGGAATGTTTGATCTGATTATGTCATGACCACATGTTTGTGTAATTTTATGGGTACAAAATATATCCATGAGGTTATTACTATTCCACTTACTGATTGCATTATCCTGCACATCAGCATTTGCCCAGCAAAAAATTACAGGCTTTACTGCTGAACATGCTGCAAGGCAGCTAGAAACTGAAAAGATGTTTGACCAGCTGCTCAGTGCGGAAGATCAGGATAAATGGATGCAGTTCCTAACCAGTAAGCCTCACCATGCCGGATCTGCGCATGGCAAGGCAAATGCAGAATTCATGGCTTCCCTTTTCAAGCAATGGGGTTATGAGACTGAGCTGGCAGAGTATCATGTTTTGTTTCCTACACCAAAATCAAGAAATCTCGAGCTGCTTGGAAAGCAGCCATACAAAGCAAAACTTGACGAACCTGTTTTGAAGGAAGACCGCACTTCAGGTCAGCGAGACCAGCAGCTTCCCACCTACAATGCATATTCAGCAGATGGCAATGTTACTGCCGAATTGGTTTTTGTAAACAGAGGTATACCTGCAGATTATGAAGAGCTGGAGAAAATGGGTGTTAGTGTGAAGGGAAAGATTGTAATTGCCAAATATGGTGGCTCATGGCGAGGAATCAAGCCAAAAGTGGCTGCAGAACATGGGGCAATTGGATGTATCATCTATTCTGACCCCAAAGATGATGGCTATGCGGCAGGTGATGTTTATCCTGATGGTCCGTTTCGGCCGGCACAAGGTGTGCAACGAGGTTCAGTGATGGATATGCCTGTATATCCCGGAGATCCAGGTACACCTGGATACGGGTCAGTGAAAGGGGCAAAAAGGCTTGAACGCAGCGAGATTACTACAATCATGAAGATCCCTGTTTTGCCCATTTCTTATGAAGACGCACTCCCCTTACTTAAAGCCTTGAGAGGTCCTGTTGTGCCTGAGTCTTGGAAGGGCGGACTACCCATAACTTATCATGTTGGTCCTAGTATTGAAAAAGTCAGGCTACAGTTGCAATTCAATTGGGATATTGTGCCTCTTTATAATGTCATAGCCAAGATGAAAGGAACGGAGTTCCCGGATCAGTGGGTAATCCGCGGTAACCACCATGATGGCTGGAATAATGGCGCAGCAGATCCAATCAGTGGAATGGTGGCCGAGATGGACGAAGCAAGAGCAATAGGCGTATTGGCCACGCAGGGTATCAGACCCAGGAGAACCATTGTTTTCTGCGCATGGGATGGAGAAGAGCCAGCTTTGCTGGGGTCAACAGAATGGGTTGAAGACCATGCTGCTGAGTTGCAGCAGAAGACTGTAGCATATCTG
>JBDLTO010000029.1:0-4604 GCA_039805815.1 Bacteroidota bacterium
AGTTGTGAGTTGTGGGTTGTGAGTTGTGGGTTCTTTATAACTTACAACTGAGAACCGATAACCGATAACCGATAACCGACAACAGATAACAGAAAACCTTCAACAGACAACCGACAACCCACAACAGACAACCGATAACCTAAGATAAATTTCTAAAATCAACAGGCACCAACTTACTCACTCCCTGTTCTTGCATGGTTACCCCATAAATCACATCCACAGTAGCCATGGTGGTTTTGTTATGCGTGACCATGATGAACTGCGACTCCTTACTGAATTGCCTGATCATGTTGGTAAATTTGCCTACGTTGGCATCATCCAGTGGGGCATCCACCTCATCGAGTATACAGAATGGAGCGGGCTTGATGAGGTAAATGGCAAAAAGTAATGCAGTTGCAGTGAGTGTTTTTTCTCCACCACTGAGCTGGGTTATGGATGTTGGTCTTTTGCCTTTGGGCTTGGCCACAATGTCGATACCTGTTTCGGCAAGGTCATCAGGATTCTCCAGCACCATATCTGCTGTATCTTCTTCGGTAAACAATGCTTTGAATACCCGCTGGAAATTTTCCCTGACCTGGTTAAAAGTATTCAGGAACTTCTGGTTGGCAGTGGTCTCCACTTCCTGAATAGTCTGCATCAATGTATCTTTGGCATTGACCAGGTCATTCTTTTGCTCTACGATGAATTCGTAGCGTTTCTTCATCTCGGTGAAAGCTTCTATTGCAGTTGGATTCACTTCTCCTATATTCTCCAGCCTCTTTTTCATACGGTCACAATCTGCCTGGAGGTCTTCCAGCGCGTCTTCCGTTGCACGGGGCTCATCGAGAATCTGATCGATATCTACTTTAAACTCTACATTGAGGCGCTCTTTGATTCCGGCAAGCTGTAACCTGAGTTCATTTATTTTATCTTTGATAATATTCAGCAGCTGATCGGCCTGTTCTTTTTCTTTTACCTGCAACCGGAGTGAGCTTTCCTTTTCACTGAGGGCATTGCGCAGGTTGTAATACGATTGATCAGCTTCACTGAGTTGTTTGCCTTCATCTTCCTTACGGCGGTATAATCCGAGTAAATCTTCTTCAACCAGTTGCAGGGCTGAAGCAGTTTCCTTGATCGAAGCGGTAGCTTCTGCAAGCTGTTGGGTGCTGCTTTCTATCTGGCGTTTTAACTCGTCGAGCTGATTTTTTTTGAATGATGCTTCCTGTTTAACGGCAGTTAGTTTAGCCTGCTGCTTGGCCAACTGCAGATTTTGGTCGTTGTACTGGGCATTGATGGTATTGTAAGCGATTTCCGCAGCCCCATAATCCGCCTCAACGGTTTGGATTTGTGCAGACAGTGTTGCCAGCTCCACATTGAAGCGGTCCAGGTTTACCCGATCCGTTTCCAGTCCCTTTCTGGCAAGGTCGAGCTGTTGTTCCATTTCTGAAAGTCTGCGTATAGCAGTCTGCTCAGAACTGTTTATCGATTCAATTCGGTTGTTGACCCCAAATGATTTATTTGTTAGCTCCTGGATCTTTTTTTGTGTTTCTGCAATGGCGCGTTCCTGAAGTTGGTTATTGAATTCCATCACTTCATTGTGCCTGGATTGTATATCAGCTTTTATACCGGCTACAACCTGTTCCAATGCAGCGATCTCTTCCACCAGTTTTTCCAGATTCTTTGCGCGACCGATTTTTTTACCTTCAAAAAGTCCTACACTACCTCCGGAAAGGGCAAACTTACCCTTAACATATTTGCCTGACTGCTCCAAAATAACCTGTCCGTCTGCCTGCGCAAGTACCTCCTCTCCAGTAGCGATCCATACATTACCCAACAGGTATTTCACCAAACTGGCATAGCGCGCATCATATTCTACAATATCAATGGCTGCGATGGCGCCTGCAAGGGGTTGAGCAGGTAATTGTGTACTCAATTGTTCATTGAGCTGGTCTAACAAAAAGAAATTGGCTTTACCTTTTTTATTGCTATCCAGCAAATGAATTGCCTGCATGCCTTCCTGCAAGTTATTGACAACATAATAATTAAGATATGGCTCCAGCACATTTTCTACTGCTGCCCTGTATGCTTCCTTAACATATATAATATCTGAGAGAATGGGCGATGTATGGCTCCAGCCTGTATTCTTGTGCAAGAACTTGACACTCTCCGGATAGCCCTCCATCTTATCTATCAGGCTTTTAAGGAGTGCATGCTCATTCTTTTTTGAATCCATTTTCCGGTTTTCATCAGCAAGGTGACTGCGCAATTTTTCAAGCTGCGCTTGTGTTGCAAGAATTTGCCCCTTTACTTCCTCATGTTTCTGTTGAAGTCCTTCGAGCCTTTGTTTCTCTGTATCTAGTTCAACTGCATGCTGATCCCGCTGAACGCCCAACTCTGCCAACTGTTGCTGACGCTGGGATTGTTCCTCACGGATATGGTTAATAGACCTTTCAATATTGACCAAAGATGTATCTCTGATAGCCACATTTTTTTCGGCATCAAACTGACTTCTTTGTAGTGTCTGATTTTTCCTCCGCAATTCATCTACCAAAACCCTTTTGGCATCAAAAACCTTCCTGTTTTCATCAACAGTTGATTTCAACAGGTTGATATTTGACTGAAGGGCAGTAAGCCGGGTTTCTTCGTCGCCTATCTGAATGGTTGTAAACTGAATGCTTTCTTCCAAACCAGCTGACTGTCCGCCTGCCTTTGCCAAAAATGTGTTGAGATTCGTTTCCTTCTCACGCAGGTATTGCAGGCGTTGCTGCGCAAGATTTTTTTCATTCTCACGCGTACGGATGGTGTTCACCAGTTCGTTATAGGCAGCCTGAAGACCCTGGAGCATTTTTTCTTCTTCAATAAACTGAAGTTTTTGTTGTTCCAACCCAGCTTCCTGCTGTGTGATGCGGGTGTCAATTTCCAGTTTACGATCAGATTCCTGTATTTGCTGTTCCGTAAGCTCTTTATATTGAACATTAAAGCCTTCGAGTGCCGCTTTAGCCAGTTCAATAGATTTGACCTTATACTCTTTTTTGATTTCGTAGTATTTCTCAGCTTTTTTTGCCTGGCTTTCCAGTGTTTTCAGCTGGTTGTGGATTTCAAACAAAAGATCTTCAATCCTGGCGAGATCCTGCTCGGTTGCATCCAACTTAAGTTTGGCTTCCTTTTTACGTGTTTTGTATATGCTTATGCCTGCAGCCTGTTCGAGCATCCTGCGTCGGCTGTTGTCTTTGTCTTTGATGATATCATCCACCATTCCCAATTCCATGATGGCATAGCTATCTGTGCTGACCCCGGTATCCATGAATAGGTTATGGATGTCTTTCAACCGGCATTGCACGTCATTGAGCCTGTATTCACTTTCGCCACTTTTATAGAATTTGCGGGTGATGGTGACCGTATTGAATTCAGTAGGCAGCAGGTTTTTTGTATTATCAAAAGTCAGGCTGACCTCAGCCAGTCCGCTCGGACCCCTGCTTTTGGAACCATTGAATACCAGGCTTTCGAGGTTTTCACTCCTGAGGTTACTGATTTTATGTTCTCCAATAACCCAGCGTATGGAATCCACGATGTTACTTTTACCACATCCGTTAGGACCGATAATACCTGTGATTCCCTCATCAAAATTCACAACGGTTTTGTCTGCAAAACTTTTAAACCCCTTAATCTCTAAACTCTTTAATCTCACTTGATCATGATTTGGTCAGGCGACAAATATAAGCCTTGGGGGGATGGGGTTATCCACGAGTTGCCAACAAAGTTGTTCACAACCCCTAGATGCTTCAGTTATAATTTTTGAAAAGAATCTAAAATGCAGCTGAACTAAAATTGCCAAATGGTAGCAATGAGCCAAAAAATGCCACCGCTTACCCTACCAGATCAGTCAATATTGATTATTGTGGCCGACTTAAAATCCTACCTTTTTATAGGGTTATTGCTCGGAACCAGAACAAACAACACAAAAGGAATCAAGAGCAACAATTACATCTTGCTGATAATCAATGCGTAATGATAGTTAACAGCACAAAAAGGAAAAATAACATCGTGAACAAGAAAACTCACATATGATAATTTTCTGTAATAGAAAATAAGTTGAAATTGTATCTAGTTCAATGTTTTGTTATGCAAAATCTTTTCAAAATGGTACAACAATTGCTGAAAAAAAGACAAAGAAGGGTTTCATTCAACCAACAATTTGACCGTGCTTTTTTTGATGAAAAGTATTTTCTCAACCCAAAAGCCAATATTGATTATCTGGCTGCGGTTCTTAAATGCCATGCAGAGAAAATAGATTCGTATTGCCTCAGGAAATACAACATGGACTTTTATGAACTTTGCGACAGGAACAGGGTGAAGATGTTCCTTCAGAATATCGACAATCCAGATACAGGTAACCATACTATTGGTTCAATTATCAAAGAAAGTGGTTTCGTCAATGCTGAAGAACTTGAAAAATCATTGAGGAAATACAATAAATCCTAATACCTACTATAATAAATAGCCCAGAAAAAGGGATAAAACGGGACGTATACTATTTTTACCTGAAAAATTAGACATTTTGTACCTTTGTCTATTAAATATAAACATTGAGTCCATCCCAATTATACAGTTACTTTTATTTTAGC
>JBDLTO010000030.1:0-3295 GCA_039805815.1 Bacteroidota bacterium
AGCACAGATCCTGCAATCATCCCCGGTTCGCTGATTTATTCATCTGCCAGTGCCCATTGTAAAGTGGTAATGGGGGGAGATGGTGGGGATGAGATTTTTGGAGGGTATGACAGATACCAGTCGTGGTCAGGAATGAAAGAGAGATTTGGCTATTGGCCGGCTGCAGTCAGACAAACCATCTCCAGTTCAGCTGAAAAACTATTGCCCATGGGAATGGTGGGGAGGCATTATTTGATGCAATTGGATACAGACTTCCACTCATCCATTCCTTTGCATGATACGCTCTTTACAAAAGCTGAGCGGGGTCGCCTGTTGCCTGATGGATTCACTATATCAGATAATTATGCTTGGAAGGAAAAAATGGTTGACGGTAATCTCCCATTTATGGACAGGGCGATGATGTATGATATCATTGGCTTTATGCCTGATAATATACTCACGAAGGTTGACCGTTCAAGCATGCTATCCTCGATAGAAGTTCGATCACCCTTATTATCCAGAGAGGTTATTGAATTTGCATTGAAAAAGTTGGATACCAAACAAAGAACTAAAAAAGATTTTCTGAGAACTTTGGCAACAAAAAAGTTACCTTCTTTTTTCAATAAACAACGGAAACAGGGATTTATTCCACCGCTGGAGTTTTGGCTACAGGAAAAAACCTGGCAGGAATTCATTCAAGATAATTTGTTAACGAGTCAGTCTGTATTTAAACCTGCTCTTACAAAAAAATTGATGCATGATTCTGGAAAATTGTTTTTCAACAAAAGACGCCTCTTTGCCTTGCTTATGTTCCAATTGTGGATCACTCAATATAAACTGAAATTCCAGTAATCAACTTATGAAAGTTTTGTTTACTATAGACAGTTTGGCACAGGGTGGTACAGAGCAAAGCCTTGCGGAGCTGATTGGTCATTTCGATACGCGTGTTGAAGTAATAGTGGTGTATTTTTATGATGCACATACGTTGAGGGAAGCATATCTGAAATTGCCATGCAGATTGATATATATGAATATTTCAGAAAAGTATGGTTTTTATCAGGCCATTCGCAAATTGAAAAGATTTGTTAACAATGAAAGACCTGATGTCATCGTTGGGTCACTATATCGGTCATTGATGATCACAAGAGTGGTAAGCTGGCAAACTGGCATACCGATGGTGAGTACCTTTGTTAATGAAAGGTATGGTCCTGAGCAGAAAGAAAGATTCAGAGGCATTGGCGTTAATAAATATTACCTCACCTGGTTGATGGATCGGTTAACTTCATTTATCCCTAGAAAAATTATAAGTAATTCTTATAGTATAGCGTTATCAAATGCTGCAGCCCTCGGAATCAGCAATAGCCGCATCAAAGTTGTTTACAGGGGTAGAGATACCCTGAAAATAAAGGCTTGGGAATGTCCAGATAATAAAAATCATTTCATTTGGATGGCTATTGGACGCTTAATTCCACAAAAAGGGTACGATTGTTTATTGCATGCTATGACGTTATTGGTCAATGATTATCCATATCTAAAACTTCACATTATTGGGGAAGGTCCCATGCGTGATGAGTTACAAAATCGAATAAATCAATTGGATTTAAGCAGGGTTGTCATTTTAAATGGGAATATTCCAAAAGCCTGGCAGCGACTTTATGAAGCTAATGCATTTGTTTTGCCCAGTGTCTCCGAAGGATTTAGTGGAGCCTTGGTTGAAGCATTGATTACGGGGATTCCGCTTGTGGCCAGTGATATACCCATGAATCTCGAAGCAATTTCTCCTGGTAGATTATCGTTTATCTTCCCCGTGGGTAATCATATCGCATTGGCCGGACAAATGTCCAGGTTGATGACTGAATATGAAGAAGCTAAGCGAATTGGCAGGATTGCCAGAGAAAGGGCAATGGAAAATTATGACATTAAAAAGGTGGCAGCTGAATATGAGGCAGCACTGACACAAGTGGCATATGGAAAATAACCTGAAAATCATGTTTTTGGATACCCGGCCTGTCAGGAGGGGTGCGCAGGTTTTTGTGCATGAATTGAAAAGGCAGTTTGAAACTGCTGGATTGGTTGTCCAAAGAATTTTTTTATACAAAGAAGTCCATTTTGAATGCCTCCCTTTGAATCTTACTGATCAGGTACTGGATTTCAAAGATAACCACTGGATGGAAAAGTATCTTTTTTTTCAGCCAGCACTATTGAAGCAACTTGCCGAGAAAATAAACAAATTCAATCCGGATGTAATTTTATGCAACGGGTCACGGACATTGAAGTATGCTGCATTGGTAAAGCGGTTCAACCCAGATTTGAAAGCCAAATGGGTCTACAGGGTGATCGACAGTGCACAATACTGGAATAGGAATCCCATGGTTGTATGGATGTATAAGAAGTTTATCATTTCAGCTATGGATGCAGCTGTTGGCGTTAGCAAAAAGTCGCTCCAGGAAATGAAAGTTCATTACCAATTTAACAAACCATCAATCGCCATACCAAGGGCTATAGATATTCCACATTTTACCAATTTTGTTTCGGATCCGAATTTGAGGAAAAGTTGGGGTATTCCTGAGGGATCATTTGTTGTACTTTTTTTAGGGAATTTCACCAGGCAAAAAAGACCCGACCGGTTTGTGGAAGTGATTCGGACAGTTAAGGAAAAATATCCTCAAGTGCACGGTCTCATGGTTGGTGACGGACCTTTGAAAAATGACACAGTCAGGAATATTCAGCAGGCAGGACTTGAATATGCCTTTACATTTACCGGATACCAGCAGGATGTAAGGTCATTTATTGACATGAGTAATTTGCTGATGCTGACCAGTGATACAGAAGGCATGCCAGGAGTTGTTTTAGAAGCTGCTGCCATGGCAAAAATGACTATTACATCAGATGTAGGAGGAATACTAGACTTTTTGATAAGTGGAGAGAATGGATTGGTTGTTTCCCAAAAAAATGTTTCAGAATTTGCCGATAATTTGATTCAATTGATTGAAAATCCTACTCGTATAAATCAATTAGCAAGAAGTGCTTCAGCCAATGTTACCAATGGATTTGGAGTGGAAGAGATTGCCATTAGATATTTAAATTTTTTCAAAAAACTAAAAAGCTAATTAAATGGGTTACCTAACATTTTCCATGCCTCGTGAAATAGTATTGGAGTTTCAAAAAGCAGGGAATTTTCAAAATTTTGTAGAGACAGGAACATTTAGGGGAGGAACTTGTTTTTGGGCAGCACAACATTTTAAGAGAGTGGCAACGATTGAAATAGACCCTGTAGTCAGCAGGCAAACATCTTCAAGGCCGGATTGTCCCAAGA
>JBDLTO010000031.1:0-9094 GCA_039805815.1 Bacteroidota bacterium
ATGAGATACTGTCCGTTGAGCTTTTCATGCTCCTCAATATCCTCTTCAACCGGCACTATCCTGTCAAAATTCTCAACCTGAGACTCAATTCTTCTGCTATGTTGCAATTTCTTCAACCACAATCGCCTGCAAACTGAATACAGGTAAGTTCTGATCTGGCAGGTTAATTCAAAATCTGCTTGCCGGGATTTTTCGTACAACACCATCATGGCTTCCTGAAAAATATCCCTGGCATCGTCTTCTGAACCATTGTTGCTAACAACAAAATGTTGAATAAGTGCATAATTTTCTTTGTACACTGATTCAATTGCAGTCTTTTCGTTGTTGCCAACTGCCCTGAAAATCTCTAGTTCCTGTTCTGTAATTGCCACAATACCTATTTAAATACGAAAGGGAGTGAATAGTAACCCACAAAAAAACAAAAATATTTTTTTAAAGAGCGGGTTACTTCCTTTTACTTTGCGTATTAATTCACAGTTATTCAATTTTAACTTTCAAAAAACCCAAAAGAATGAAAAAGGTATTTGCAATTCTCGCTATCGCTGCTCTTGCATCTTGCGGTGGATCTACTGAAGCTCCTGCTGCTGACACTACTGCTGTTGCTGTAGACACAACTGTTGTTGTTGATACAACTGCTGTTGACACAACTGCTGCTGCACCTGCTGCTGATACTACTGCTGCTGCACACTAAGAATTTTTTCATATGGCAAGCAATCGTTGAAGTCGTCCCGTTTCTACGGGATGACTTTTTTTATCTCTATGATAATGAGTCAGTTGTCTTGTTTTTTCTGCCATCTGCCCGAATAGGGTTACCTTTGCAAAAAGTTATATATGAGTTTTGAAGCGTTGGGTATTGAAGCGTCACTGTTGGAGGGTATTCAAGCCCTTGGGTTTACACAACCCACTCCCATACAAGAGAAGGCTATTCCCATTTTATTAAGTGGTACGAAGGATTTTGTTGGACTGGCTCAAACGGGTACAGGTAAAACAGCTGCGTTCGGATTACCGTTGTTACAATTAGTTGATGTAGAAATGCGTCACCCACAGGCTTTGGTTGTTTGTCCAACCCGAGAATTGTGCATGCAGATCACGAAAGACCTTGCAAATTTTTCCACACACAAGAAGTCTGTCCGTTCAACCGCCGTATATGGCGGAGCTTCCATTGGAGAGCAGATCCGGGAACTTAAAAGGGGTATTCACATTGTTGTGGCAACCCCTGGTCGCCTGATTGATCTGATCGAAAGGAAAGCCATCAATTTAGAAAATATCAACTATATCGTCCTGGATGAGGCAGATGAAATGCTGAACATGGGTTTCCGGGAAGATATCGAATTTATATTGGGTAATACGCCCAACAGAAACAGCATATGGTTGTTCAGCGCAACGATGCCTCCTGAGGTTAAGCAGGTAAGTAAGCGTTTCATGACTACACCGGCTGAGATCACGATTGGCAAAATGAATGCGGCCAATGTGAATATTGACCACCAATATTATGTAACCTCAGGAGTAAACAGGTATCAGACTGTTAAGCGGATAATTGACTTTAATCCTGGTATCTATGGTATCATATTCACCCGAACCAAGGCAGATGCCCAGCACATTACTGAATCACTCATTCGTGAGGGGTATGATATTGAGGCATTACATGGGGATCTTACCCAGGCACAGCGTGATAAAGTGATGGCAAGATTCCGTGAAAAAAGCCTGCAATTGCTGATTGCTACAGATGTGGCTGCCAGAGGTATTGATGTACAAGGCATAACGCATGTTATCAATTACGAACTGCCTGATGACCCCGAAGTGTACACACACAGAAGCGGCAGAACTGGCAGGGCTGGAAACAGTGGCGTATGTATTTCAATAGTAACGCAAAGGGAAGCTTATCGGTTGAGGCAAATAGAAAAATTAATCAATAACCGGTTTCACAAGCTGGATATTCCATCCGGAAAAGATGTTTGTCGCAAGCAGTTCTTTCACTTTATTGATAAATTGCTGAAGGCGGATATCAGTCATGGTGAATACGAGACTTATATCCCTTTGTTGCAGGAAAAGTTTGCATTAATGTCTAAAGAGGAAATCCTCCAGCGTGTGGCAGCACTTGAGTTTGACAGATTTCTGCAGTATTATGAAAATGCAGCAGATCTGAACGCCCGCGATGACAGGAGAGCTGAAAGAACCCCACTTTCAAGGGATAGCGCAGCAGGAGACCGGAGGAGTCGTGACAGGGATAGAAGTTCCGCCGGAAGTGGGAGTGGTAACTACAAAAAGTTGTTCATTAACCTGGGCATCAAGGATGGTTTCTACAAAGCAAGTTTTTTGCAGTTTATCCTTGATTTGAGTGACCTGAAAAAGGAAGTTCTTGGTAGGATTGACATGAAAGACATGAACAGTTGGGTTGAAGTGGAAAATAGTGCAGCCCAGCAGATGATTCGTGCCATTGATGGCAAGAAGTTCAAGGGCAGAAAAATACGCATGAATGATGCGGATAGTGGAGGGCCTAGAAACAGGTTTTAATTTTTTATTTTTGAAAATGTTCTAAGTTTCTTATATTTGTATTGATGATATCAAATAGAACCCGTTACTTCTTTTATTTTTATTACTACTTTACCAGTGGTACGGGAACTTTTTGTTGAAAAGAAATAAACAAAAACAACAACATAAAGGATCCCGGCTAACCACCGGGATTTTTTTTTAATTGCAGGTTATGAATAAAGCGCATGCTTCAGGAGGCAGAGAACGATTAGAAAGTCTGCCTGTTGCAATACAGGGCTATGAAGGCAGTTTTCATCAGGTTGCTGCTAGAACTTTTTTAGGTAAAAAAGTTGAAATTCTGCCCTGTGCTACCTTTGCTGAAGTGATCAAGTCAGCTTCAGACCCATCCCTCACAATGGGCGGTATAATGGCAATAGAAAATTCTCTGGCGGGAAGCATTATGCCAAACTATAACCTGCTCCAGAAATCAAATCTGTCTGTAATTGGTGAGGTGTACCTGCAAATTGATCAGCACCTGATGGTGAATCCAGATGTTGAGCTGGATCAGATCAAGGAAGTACATTCTCACCCAATGGCATTGCAGCAATGCCTGGGTTACCTGAATCAATATCCCTGGAAGCTCATAGAGTCTGAAGATACCGCACTAAGTGCAAAGCAACTCATGTTGAAAAAAAGCAAGCATACTGCTGCGATTGCAGGAAAGCTTGCCGCTGAGTTGTTTGGACTAAAGATCATCACGCCCAATATCCATGATGTCAAGAACAATTATACCAGATTTCTAATTCTCAGCAGGACGCCTGAAGTTATTGCAGGTGCCAACAAAGCATCACTGAACTTTCATACAGATCATGCCAAAGGCAGACTGGCTGAAGTGCTAACGCTGATTGCAGGGGAAGATATCAACTTGAGTAAACTGCAATCATTTCCTATTGCAGGGAGTCAGTTTAAATATGGGTTTCATGCCGACCTGGAATTTGAAGACATTGAACAGTTTAACAGCTTATTAAAAAAGCTTGATAAAAGTACTGAATACCTAAAAGTGTTGGGTATTTATAAAAAAGGTAAATACAAAAAATAAAGTAATGATTGGGGTAGCCGACAGATTGAACGGTATTGGTGAATACTATTTCTCCACAAAACTTCGGGAGATAGAAGCGCTTAATAAGGCGGGTCACCAGGTTATTAACCTGGGAATCGGTAGTCCGGATATGCCGCCTCATCCGGATGTGGTTGAGGCTCTCCATGATGAGGCACAAAAGCCAAACACGCATGCATATCAGTCTTACAAGGGTTCGGCAGTATTGCGTGAAGCTGTTGCAGCTTTTTACAAGGAATGGTATAAGGTTTCTGTTGATCCGCAAACTGAAGTGCTTCCGCTTATTGGCAGCAAAGAAGGAATTATGCACATTTGCATGACCTATCTTAATCAGGGAGACGCAGCCCTAATCCCCAATCCAGGTTATCCTACCTATTCCAGCGCAGTTAAAATTGCAGGTGGCGAAATATTACCCTATAACCTGGATGAAGCGCATGGATGGCACCCCGTAATCGCTGATTGGGAAAAGTTGGTTCGGGATTATCGCAAATCAGGAAAGGGTCAGGTTAAATTACTCTTCCTTAATTACCCGCATATGCCAACCGGCCAATTGCCGGATAAATCTTTACTGTCAGACATTGTTGCATTTGCCAGGCAGGAGCAGATTTTAATCATTCATGATAATCCCTATAGTTTTATTCTGAATGATGAACCTATGAGTATGTTTGAATTTGATCCCGAAAAAGAAGTTGTTGTTGAATTGAATTCATTGAGCAAATCGCACAATATGGCAGGTTGGCGTGTAGGCATGATTGTGGCAGCGGAAGACCAGATCAATGCAATCCTCCGGTTCAAAAGCAATATGGATTCGGGAATGTTTCTACCAGTTCAGGTTGCTGCCGCGAAAGCCTTGCAACTCGACAGGAGTTGGTTCAGTCAGGTTAATGAAATTTACAGCCAAAGAAAAAAACAGGCGCTAAGACTCCTTGATTTATTGGGATGTAGTTATGCGGAGGGTCAGGTTGGCATGTTCGTTTGGGCCCGTATTCCCAAGGAGTTTTCATCCGGGTTTGAGTTGAGTGATTCAGTCTTGCAAAAAGCCCGGGTTTTCATAACACCGGGAGGTATTTTTGGGGATGCTGGTAATAAGTATGTGCGTGTTAGCTTATGCAGCAAGCAGCATGTGCTGGAAGAAGCCATTGAAAGGGTAGTTCACGCAGGTAATCTGCATGGATAAGCTGAAAAAAATCACCAGAATTAACATGAAAAGAAATTTTACCATTGTCGGAATAGGTTTGATCGGAGGTTCTGTTGCACTCAAATGCAGGAACATCGGCTTGTCTGATCGGGTTGTGGGCGTTGATAACAATGTTGAACACTGTCGTCAGGCTCTTGAGTTGGGACTGGTAGATGAAATTCTTCCCCTGGAGCAGGCAATAAAAAAATCAGATATCATTATTTTGGCAGTGCCTGTTGGCGCCCTTGCGAGCCTGTTACCTGAAGTATTGAATCAGGTAGATAAGCAGGTGGTGATTGATATGGGTTCAACAAAAAGTATGCTCGCAGCTTTGGTGCATGATCACCCGAAGCGTGGACGCTTTGTTGCAGCTCATCCGATGTGGGGTACAGAATACAGTGGTCCTGCTGCGGCAGTTGAAAATGCTTTTGAACATAAAGCGGTAATACTCTGTGATACAAATCAAAGTGATGCTGATGCAGTAGAAATAGCCCATGAACTTTTTATAGGGCTATCTATGCGCATCATTGAAATGGATGCAACTGCCCATGATTTACATGCTGCGTATGTAAGTCATATATCACATATCACATCATTTGCATTGGCCAACACCGTGCTGGAAAAGGAAAGGGAAGATGACGCTATTTTTGAAATGGCCAGTGCCGGCTTTGAAAGCACAGTAAGGCTTGCAAAAAGTAATCCGGATATGTGGACACCCATTCTCATGCAAAACCGGGAAAATGTGCTGGATGTGCTCAATGAACATATTTCACAGTTAAGAAAATTTAAATCATGTCTTGAAAAGGAAAACTGGGATTATCTCCATGAACTCATGACCAATGCCAATCAGATTCGCAGAATCATTCAATAAAAAACAACCGCTTAATCGTTAATTTTACAAAATGGAAACAGCTCAAACAACCCAACAGTCAGCAACTCAGTCAGCCTGGAATAAACGTCCGCTGATTATTTCAGGTCCATGCAGTGCCGAAACAGAAGAACAGGTTATTGAAACTGCACAGCGTCTTGCTAAAACAGGAAAAGTTGATATGCTCAGGGCGGGCATCTGGAAGCCCCGCACAAAACCCGGCATGTTCGAAGGAATCGGTGCAAAGGGATTGCCCTGGTTGCAACAGGCCAAAAAAATAACCGGATTGCCAACAACTGTTGAAGTTGCCACTGGTAAGCAGGTTGAAGATGCACTCACATTTGATGTGGATGTGCTTTGGATTGGCGCCCGTACAACAGTAAACCCCTTCAGCGTTCAGGAAGTTGCCGATGCGCTGCGTGGTGTGGATGTACCTGTTTTGATTAAAAATCCAATTAATCCGGATCTTGAGTTGTGGCAGGGAGCTGTTGAAAGGGTTAGTAGGGCTGGTATAAAGCAAATCGGACTCATTCACCGTGGATTTTCCTCTTATGGAAATACTGAATTCAGGAATGCGCCCATGTGGCACCTTGCAATTGAAATGAAAAGGAGGATGCCTGGCATGCCAATCATCAATGATCCCTCCCATATATGTGGCCGAAGAGATATTTTACAGGCTACAGCTCAGAAAGCAATTGACCTCGATTTCGATGGGCTGATGATTGAGAGTCACATTGACCCAGATAATGCCTGGAGTGATGCTAAACAGCAGATTACACCAGAGCGTCTTGCAGAAATGTTGGGTGAAATCAGCTGGAGAAGTGAAGATGTTCCATCTGAATCATTCCATGCAGCGCTGGACAAATTGCGCGAACAAATCAATCATGTGGATGATGAACTCATGCAGCTACTTGCACAGCGTATGAACATCGCAGAAAAAATTGGTGAATACAAGAAAAATAATAATGTCACAATCCTGCAGGCTGGTCGCTGGAACGAATTGCGTGAAAAAGCAATTGGAAAGGCGGTAAGACTGAACCTGAGTGAAGATTTCATTGAAAAATATATGGATGCAGTGCATATGGAAAGTATCAACAGGCAGAACAAGATTATGAATGCCTGATTAGCTTTTCAATATGATGCAGGTTTACCTATATGTGCATGTTATCTTGTCTACAGCAGATAGATCAAGGATTCTTACAAAGCCTGTGCGTGTAGTACTTTTTACACACCTGCGTAAATATGGTGAAGAAAAGGGAATCAGGATTTTAAAGGCCGATGGGGCAGAAGAGCATGCACACCTGCTGCTGCAATTACATCCAGCGCAAAACCTGTCTCAGGTTTTGCGCCAGTTGAAATCTGAGTCAGAAGAATGGCTGAATAGTGCTCAGCTGCTTAAAGCACAGTTCAGCTGGTCAGACGAATTGATAGCCTATTCAGTGAGCCCGGGTTCATTGCAGCAGGTTATCGGTTTCTTGGAAAGACAGGATGAATACCATCAATCAAGAACCTTTGAATCTGAAATCGAAGGATTTCTGAAAATGGATAAAGACGGAAATACATGACAAAAAGAACATATCGCTTCTCCAGTGCACCCGTTGAGGTTTATTTTGATGCAAAATTCCGGCAGCTTGAAAATCTGGTGGATAAGAAGAAGGGGATCATCATTACCGATGAAAACATTTTTTCTGCACATCACAGCACATTCAAAAACTGGAACGTAATCACCTTAAAGCCCGGAGAGCAGTTTAAAATTCAGGCTACTGCAGATACAGTTATTGAACAATTGATCGGTTTGGAAGCAGACAGGCAATCGGTGTTGATAGGAGTTGGCGGTGGGGTAGTCACAGATCTAACTGGTTATGTGGCCTCCATATACATGCGGGGTATTCGTTTTGGGTTTGTTCCCACTTCCTTGCTTGCAATGGTGGATGCTTCCATAGGCGGAAAGAATGGGATAGATGTTGGAGAATACAAAAACATGGTTGGCATCATCCGTCAACCTTCGTTCCTTTTTTATGATTCTTCCCTGCTATCCACTTTGCCGGATAAGGAATGGTCAAATGGATTTGCAGAAATTATTAAACATGCCTGCATCCTGGATAGGCCAATGTTTAAATTACTTGAATCTACTTCACTGGATAAATTGCGAAAGAAAAAACCACTGCTAGACGATATCATCCGCCGCAATGTTCATTTGAAATCAGGGGTTGTTAAGCGGGATGAATTTGAGCAGGGAGACCGTAAGCTGCTTAATTTCGGTCATACGCTTGGGCATGCATTGGAAACGCAATATGAACTCACTCACGGACAGGCGGTTGCTCTGGGAATGATTTTTGCAGGTTGGCTGTCAGCAAAACTTCTTGGTTACAAAGATTTAACGAGGCTTGAAAAAACAATTGCAACATACGGTCTTCCAACGCGTGCATCATTTGACGTGGAAAAAGTATTCAACGTACTTAAAATGGATAAGAAAAGGGTGAGTAAAACCATGAACTATGTTTTACTAAGCCGAACAGGCAAAGGAGAAATTGTTCAAATACCCGTTGAAGATCTCAAGGAATATCTAACGGAATTTAATGCACTGAAATAATAAATATGATTGTAACAATTGTACCGTCTGCTGTTTCAGGCAATATTCGTGCATCAAGATCTAAAAGTGATATGCAAAGGGCATGTGCTGCTGCACTCTTACATCATGGCGAAACCCGAATCACAGATCCGGGCAGGAGCAACGATGATAAAGCCGCCTTGGATGTTATTGCCAAATTAGGAGCAACAGTAGAAGATCTGGGTCATTCGATTTTGGTTAAGAGCAGTGGCGTTAATCCATTGCATGAAATGATTCATTGCGGGGAAAGCGGACTAGGTATCAGGATGTTTACCCCCATTGCTGCTTTAAGTGCAAAGCCACTTACCATTAGCGGCACAGGCTCATTGGTATCAAGGCCGATGGGTTTTTTTGATGAAATATTCCCTCAACTCAATATCAGCATCCAATCACAGTCAGGGAAACTCCCATTACATATCCAGGGTCCACTTCAGCCAGCAACAATTGAAGTTGATGGTAGCCTCAGTTCTCAATTCCTAACAGGATTGCTCATGGCCTATTCTGCCTCCGGAGCGTCAGGTGTGACCATTAAGGTGAAAGACCTGAAAAGTAAACCCTATATAGACCTTACGCTTTCTGTATTGAAGTCGTTTGAGATGAAGGTTCCAACTGTTGTCAATTATGAATCATTCATTTTCGACGCAGCCCAACATAGTCAGCCAACAGGAGATTTCACTTATGAGGTTGAAGGCGACTGGAGCGGTGCAGCATTCCTCTTTGTTGCCGGAGCTATTGCAGGTGAAATCACTATTGAAGGAATGAAAGATGATTCCGTGCAGGCCGACAAAAAAATTCTTGAAGCAATTAAAGATTCCGGTGCAGTCCTTTCTTATGCAAATGGCAAATATA
>JBDLTO010000032.1:0-4622 GCA_039805815.1 Bacteroidota bacterium
GCATATTTTCAATTTTTGGCTTGATTACCATATTGAGTGGATTCGCCCTCTATTTCACCAGTAGCAGGTGGTGGAGACGCAATTTCAGGGATTAGGAACATACTTTGTCTTAATTTGCAGACTGTTCTACAAATTATGCCAATGAGGTGGTCTTTCAGAATTGTGTTTTTGTTGCCTGTATTCATGGGTTCCATATTAACAACACCAGCACAGGAGAAGAAAGACAGCGCATTTGTGCAACTTGATGAGGTTGTTGTCTCCTTCAACAAATGGGAACAATCGCGGAATGAAATTCCTAACCGAATAGAAAAAATAAACCGACAAGATGTTAGGTTGCGTAATCCGCAGACAACGGCAGATTTGCTCGGACAAATGGGCGGTGTATTCATCCAAAAAAGTCAACTCAGCGGCGGAAGTCCCATGATTCGCGGCTTTGCTACCAACAGGGTACTCATAGTAAACGATGGTGTCAGGATGAACAATGCCATCTACCGCAGTGGGAATTTGCAGAATATCATCAGTATTGACCCTTTTACTATTGAAAACGGAGAAGTTGTATTCGGTCCGGGTTCCCTGATTTACGGCAGTGACGCAATCGGTGGTGTTATGGATTTCAGGTCTGTAACCCCCAAGTTTTCGGACAACGGAAAATTGCATGTGGGCGGCACCACCGCATTACGGTACAGCTCCGCCAATAAGGAAAAGACAATCCACACAGCATTGCATGTAGGGGGTAAAAAATGGGCTTATTTCGGTTCATTAACATCAAGCGATTTCGGTGACCTGAAGATGGGTGTGCGGGGAGGTCAAGACAGCTACCTGCGTCCATTTTATGTGCAGCGGGTTGGAACCACAGACAGCATTGTATCTAATCTAAATCCCAGGGTACAAACGTATTCGGGTTATGAACAAGTGAATGTATTACAGAAACTGAGGTTTGCCCTAGGGAAACATTGGGACCTTCAATATGCATTTACCTACGCCGGTACAGGTACAGCTCCGCGATATGACCGGTTAATTCAGAACAGAAATGGTAAACCCCGGTTTGCAGAGTGGACTTATGGTCCTATGCTTTGGCGCATGAATGCCCTTACAGCAGTTAATAACCGTAAAAATCTTTTCTACGATGAATCCAGGTGGATTGCCGCATACCAGGATTATGCGGAAAGTAGGATTGAAAGAACCCGCGCTACTGTAAATCGAACCATTCAGTCTGAAGCTGTGGATGCCTTCAGTTTCAACTGGGATGCACAAAAGCTGGTTGGCAAAACACAGTTGTTCTATGGGATGGAACAGGTGTCCAATAAGGTGGGTTCTGTTGGCTCGAGAACTAACATCAGCACAAATGTTGTTTCTCCTTTTGTTAGCAGGTATCCAGATGACAGCAAGTGGACAACCTTTGGAGTATACCTTTCCCAAAAATCCGCAATAGGTGAACGTTTTACATTGCTGTCTGGACTGCGATACAGTTACAACAAGCTCAGCGCCAGATTTGATACCTCATTCATCAAATTCCCCTATAAGTCGCTTGATATAAAGGAAGGTGGCGTAACGGGAAACCTGGGTGTTGTTTTCAGGTCATCAGAAATGTGGCAATGGAATGCAAACATATCATCTGGCTACAGGATGCCCAATGTAGATGATGCCGGTAAGTTGTTTGAAAGTGTTCCCGGTAACCTCACTGTTCCAAATCCGGATCTGAGATCTGAATATGCCTGGAATTTCGAAGGCGGATTTGTATTCAGAATTCCACAAAAGTTCCGATTGGAGCTCAATGCCTTCCATACTTTGCTGAACAATGCAATTGTCCGCAGACCCTTTACATTCAATGGCGCAGACAGCATCAGTTTTGGCGGCATCAAAAGCCGGGTTGAGGCGTTGCAGAATGTCTCAAGGGCAACAGTTTGGGGTCTACAATTGAGTGCACAATGGAATTTGCTTCCCTCACTGGTTTGGCAGGGACATGCCAATTGGATAACTGGAAAAGAAACGGATGATCTTAAAAACGAGCAGGTCCCTCTCCGACATGCGCCTCCCTTTTATGGGAACTCCCTGCTAAGGTATAGCAATAACAGGCTTTTTATGGAAGCATCCCTGTACTATAATTCACCTGTTGCGAGCAGTAAACTGGCTCCTTCTGAAAAGGCCAAAACAGATATTTATGCCATAGATCCCTCCGGAAATCCTTATGCTCCGGGATGGCACACCATTAATCTCAAGGTATCTTATCAATTAAGAAAGCAACTGTCATTCACGCTGGGTTGGGAAAATATCACCAATCAGCGGTACCGGCCCTATTCATCTGGGCTTGTCGCCGCCGGCTCCAATCTGATTGTGTCCATAAGGGCAGAATTTTGATTGATCGATGGGTTAATGTATGTATCCATGCTTCATGAATTCCATTTTTCAATTTCACTTATTATGTTTATGAAGGAAATAACCCGGAATTCATGAAGCATTTTTATTGCAGTGTTGTTTTATTTTTTTCTCTTTCAATTGTAAATCAGACTAAAGCACAGTCATCCAGTGTTAAAACTGTTCAGCCGATTGTCCGTTACCAGCAAATGCCCATGCTGGCTGAGAATTCAGGTATGATTTGGTGGAATAATCTGATCTGGCAACACAATGACGGCGGCGGAGAGCCCGCTATTTATGCAACAGATACGACAAATAATGTTATTTTGAGAAGAGTAAGTCTGAAAGGAGCAGTGAATATAGACTGGGAAGACATGGCGCAGGATGATCAGTACATTTATATTGCAGATGTGGGGAACAACACCAATGGTGCCAGACCAAGATTCATGATTTATAAGATAGCAAAATCAATGATTGTGGATAGTCCGCGCAATCTCACCATTCAGCCAGAATTAATTACTTTTCGCTACGAAGACATGCCAGAGAAGCCTGAACCAGTTGCAGGTAATAGTACAGACTGGGATTGTGAAGCTATGATTGCTTATCAGGATAGACTGTATCTGTTTACCAAACAATGGAAAGGTAATAAGACGGTGATGTATGATCTCAGTAACCAAGCAGGCACTCAAATTGCAAAGAGAAGAGATAGCCTGGATGTAGGCGCATTGATTACAGGTGCAGATGTGCATCCGGGTTCAAAAAGGGTTGTGTTGACAGGTTATACCAAAACAGGACTGCGCTTTCTTTACCTGCTAAGTGGTTTTAAGAGTGATAATTTCTTTTCAGGTGAGCAGAAAAAAGTACTGCTTGCAGGACCAGCACAAACAGAATCTGTTGCATTTATCAATGAGAAGTTATTGTTCATAGGCAGTGAAGCAATATCTGTATTGAAGCAGAAGCTTGAATATATTTGGACTGATTCATTGTTTTCAAAAGGTAAGTAACTCGGTTAGCATTTTAATAAAATGTCACATTTTATTGTTGAGAAATGCAGCCAGCAACTGGTGAAAATGATGGGTTCCTTGCTCCCTGTTAGCAGAAAACCGGCCTGTTGCATAAACCCTGGATTTTAAGCCCTTGTGTACATTTTCAACGACGTATTCATCTTCACGTTCTACCTTATCCAGCATGGCACCTGCACCTGAATGCAGTTTGCTTTCATCATATACATAGGTTAGGAAAGAGACTTTTGTTTTGTCTGTGTTGATGGGTTTCACAATATTGATGGATAATCCCCATGGATAAAAATTGAACATCATGTTTGGGAATATCCAGAAATAGTAGGCGCCTATATTTTTTCCATAATCTATATGCCCCTCCGGCAGGTTAAAAGATTCTTCGCCATCTTTGGCATAACCAATCTGAAGGTTGCAATGATCAAATAAAAGTGTGCTGTATTGCCCATAATCCAGCACTGCATTCAGGTCACGGTGAACAAAAGGAATATGAAATCCTTCAAGGTAGTTGTCGCAGTAAAGCGCCCAATGCGCATTGACTAGGTAGTCTTTACATTTCGTTGGATGGAAAACAAATTCATGTAAGGGCAGAAAGCCTACCCTTTCCTGCATGATTGCTGCAATCGGTTCAAATGAAAATTCCGGAAAAACAGCAGTAAACAAAAAAGGTCCCCACTGGTGCAAAGGAAAACTATGAAGGCTGTCGCAGGGTCTTGGGAAGGCCTGAGTTTGGGTAAATTCGGGCATGGACTTGAAACTCCCATCTAGTTCAAACCTGCGTCCATGGTAGGCACACATCAGGTTATGGTAGCTGCCTGCATGATCAACTACCCTGTTTCCGCGGTGGGTACAGACATTAGAAAGGCAGCGTATGGTCTCGTCTGAATTTCTGATGAGCAGCATAGGCTCTTCCAACAATCCTTCCATGAATGAAAAGGGCTGCACCATACCAGCCAACTTTACTTGACTGGTATCGCCTATCCATTGCCATGAACGGGCAAAAATCTTTTCCTTCATCGCTTCAAAAACAGAAACATCATGGTAAAACCATCCCGGTAATGTTTCTGCTTTGCTTATGTCTTTATTTATGAAAAAATTGAAATTCATAATAATTATTTATGTTTATTCGTGAAAAAGTAAAATGGAATTCCGCTTAAGATGAATACAATCCCCAATAGGATGGTTTCCCAACCATATCCCTTCATGACCCAAATTAAAAAAATAGCACAAGCAGCAGCAAGGGGTATTGCC
>JBDLTO010000033.1:0-4122 GCA_039805815.1 Bacteroidota bacterium
CCAGAAATTTTCCAAATAAGAAATAAATAAAAGCCAGCTTGAACCAATGGGCCATTGAGACTGTTTTCTGCAAATGACGGTGAACTAAAAGCAAAGTAAGCCAGAGGCAATAGTTGCAGCACCAAATCAATCAGGAGTAATTGGCTAGTTAGTTTTAGTTTCATTTTTTGGACTATCAAAAGGTGATGGAATTTGATTTATTACATTTTTAAGAAATTGCTGTCACTGCTATTCAATAATGGTGTTCTACATCAAAATGGGTAGCAGGTAAGCCATATTGTAGGTTAAAAAAATGAATGCGATACCATGACTGGTGTTCGAAAAACCACTTAATAAAGAATTTGGCAAGTGTAGCCTCACCGATGACCTCTTTCATTTTCTTGCTATATTCAAAAGTCATCAATCAAGCACACTCAAGCGCTCGATCTATTTTAGATAGCCCAACATGTAAAGAGTGAGTTAATTTTTAAATGACGATCTTTACTTCCTCAAACCCCATATTGGAAATATGCTGAATAACTTCACCAGTGGCAAGATCAGTTACAGCAAAAATCGAAATTGTTGTCAAAGAAGTATTAATCGTCATTTATAGTCAAATTAACATTATTGAGGTTGGACTCCAGCATTTTTCATGGCAGTCTTCCAACGATCAACCTCAGACTTGGTAAAGTTCAATAAATAGCTTGGGTTAGATGTTGCTGGGGTTGCTAACATGGCATTCATTTCATTGAATCTTTGTGACAACATCGGATCTTTTAGGGCCGCATTAAGCGCTTCATTTAAACGATCCACAACTGCCTTCGGTGTTCCAGCTGGCGCATACATTCCATGCCACACGGCCAATTGAAAACCAGGCATGCCAGACTGACCAAATGTTGGTGTATTTGGCAAAGAACTAATACGATCTTTGGTGGCCACAGCGATGGGTTTAATGGTGCCAGCTTTGATGTGTTGCAATGTGCTTGCAGGTTGATCGCAAATAACATCCACTTGACCAGCTAAAAGATCATTCAATGCAGGGCCCGTGCCTTTGTATGAAATTGAAGACCATTCAGCCGATAACGAGGATTTAATCAGTGCTTCACATAAATTAGATGTAGCACCAATTCCCGCATTTGCAAAATTTAGCTTTCCAGGATTCGCTTTGACATAACTAACAAACTCCTGAAGAGTATTCGCTGGAAAGTTTTTTCTTGCAACAAGAACCATCGGCACTTCTGTGACCATGCCAATAGGTGAAAAGTCTGTTACTGGGTCATATGCCAATTTTGCATAAAGGGCTGGAGCTGATGATTGAGCCATGTTGTGGAAAAGTATGGTGTAACCATCAGGCTTTGATCGAGCAACGCGACCCGCGCCAATAGTTCCTCCTGCGCCGGCAGTATTGTCAACAAGAACTGTTTGGCCTAAATTTTTCGACATAACCTGAGCAAGTATTCTTCCCAATACATCAGTAGAACCTGCAGGAGCATAAGGAATAACCATCGTTATTTGTTTATCTGGGTATTGTGCAAATGCTGCTGAGCTTGCCAAGCAAAATAAACTAATAATGAACTTTTGATAATTTTTCATATTTCCACCCTTATTTAATGTGATGAGTTTTACTGAAAAGATTTAACGTATTTAAATACTGCTGTATGGTCAGCGCCCTTACCCAATGATTGGTTCGCCTCTTCTGAGGTTTTTACACATTGCTGAGCTAAATTAGAGTAACACCCCATATCCTCTATAAATTTAAGAGCAATCTGAACGTCTTTACTCATCAAAGCTAATGAAAATCCAGAATTAAATGCTCCACTCAGCATAAAGTTCTCTACTTTATTTTCAGTTGTGTTGTTTTTGCCGGTAGACGTGTTGAATACCTTATTAACCACATGCGTATCCAGACCAAATTTCTCAGCAGCGATCAATGACTCACTCACAGCAATTAATCCAGCAGCTGAAATGTAGTTATTCAAAGCTTTAACGGCATGAGCAGCGCCTGCGGCTCCAACATGAGTGATGCTTTTACCCATCACTTCCAACAAAGGGTAGGTTTTCTCAAAATCTTCTGAAGATCCACCAACAATGATTGAAAGCGTTCCATCAATTGCCTTCTTGACGCCACCAGACACTGGAGCATCAACATAGCTGATGCCAATTTCATTTAATTTTTGATTGTTATCTCTTGAAGACACAGGGCTTGCAGAACTCATATCCACAAGAAAACTTCCCTTTTTCAAATGAGCTGAAATACCCTCTTGACCAGCCTTACCCCAAATGACCCCATCGATGATTGAACTGTCAGGCAACATCAAAATAGTGACTGTTGCGTCGCTAACAGCCTCAACTGCAGTTTTTGAGAATGTAAAATTATTTAAACCTGAAAATTTTTCAGCCACTTCAGAATTTAGATCAAAGCCGGTCACGCTGAATCCGGCCTTTAATAAATTATTGACCATGGGCACACCCATCAAGCCCAAGCCAATAAATGCAATAGGAGTATTTGACGGCTTCATTAAATACCCATTTCTTTGAATACTTCTTTAGCAATCCTAAAACTATCAATCGCTGCTGGAACACCACAGTAGATCGCAACTTGCATAAAGACTTCTCTTATCTCATCTTTGGTCAATCCATTATTGATTGCTCCACGAACATGCAACTTAAGTTCATGAGGGCGATTTAATGCAGCAATCATGGCCAAATTTAAAAAGCTTCTCGTCTTTCTCTCGAGACCAGGGCGATTCCAAATTTCATTCCAACAATATTCAGTGACCAATTCCTGCATTGGCATATTGAAATCATCTGCATTTTTTATGGAATTCTCAACATACTCTGCTCCCAAAACTTCTTTGCGAGTTTTTAAACCTTTTTCAAAAGACTCTTTATTCATATTTGCCCCAAAAATGCTTTGTTAAAAATATTCAAACTTCAAATTTATGGTACTTGACTTTGTAATACAAAGTTACAGTATTAAGATAGTGGTTTACCCTGAATGAAAAAAAGTAAATAAAAAAGGCGCCGTAGCGCCCTTTCAAATACGTGCTTTAACTTATTTTTACTCTGATGCAATTACTGTTAAAGCAACTTTTAATAGTACTGTCACTCTTACCGAAAAACAAATGCGGATATAGAAGTCTCGAGTACTCTGTCTGTGAATACCTTGTAACCTTTTTCTTTTGAAGCAGCACCAGCCACCACCATGAGAGGCAATAAATGCTCCTCTTGTCCAGGAGGATGACACAACCTTGCTGAAGGACCATGGGTCCAATCTATCAAGTCTTGATTTCGCTTGACTGGATCGGACTCCACCACCTTGCCCAACCACTCATCAAATTCATCAGAGATTGGTCCAAAAGCAGGTTGACCATACCCACGCATATTATGAAAACTCATGCCACTGCCAATCATTAAAACACCTTGATCACGGAACTTTTCAAGAGCAACTCCCAGGTTGAAATGAGTTTTGGGATCAAGATTGTTGTGCAGTGATAACTGAATAACAGGAATATCTGCCTTTGGAAACATCAGTAGCATTGGAATAAACATGCCATGATCAAACCCGCGTGAAGCATCTATCTTGGCTTTAATTTGAGAACTCAATAAAGTTTCAATTATTTCTTGAGCCAATGCTGGATCACCTTTGGCAGGATACTGAAGATCATAGGTGTGAGATGGAAAACCATGATAGTCATAAATTAACTCTGGATTTTGAGCTCCGGTGAGACTAATTGTTGACTGCATCCAGTGAGCTGAAATCATCAAGATTGCCCTGGGTTTGGTGGGCAAAGTTAATGGCAATTCTTTCAGGAACTTACCAGTTTTATCCCAAGTATCACTTGGATTCCAATCCATAAAAAAACAAGGGCCTGCTCCATGAGGAATGAACCAAGTTGGCATTCTGACTGAGCCAGTATTTTGATGAATTAAAGACATTCAATTATTCTAACGCACTGATACTGCAAATATTGACTTACCTATAGGTGATCAATGGTTTCATTAGTGCTGTTATTTAAGCGAAATCAAATATTTTTTACTTAGACACCTACAATTGAGGTTAACCAATAAAAATATTGATTCATGCCGACCTCCAACAAAACAATCACCTATTTAATAGATCAACTTGCAAGTTTGCATGGC
>JBDLTO010000034.1:0-8885 GCA_039805815.1 Bacteroidota bacterium
TATGCTGAAGCAAAAATTGAGTTGAATCAGATTGATGCAAGTGTAGTGGATGCGCTGAATCAGGTCAGGGCTCGTGGTTATGGAGTTGCGCCAGCTGCAACCACTCAGTATCCTGCAGTAACTATAGGCACTCAGGCAGCACTCAGGAGTGTAGTTCGCCGTGAGCGAAAAGTGGAGCTCGCTGGCGAAGGACTCCGTTTGTATGATATCCGTCGCTGGAAAATTGCAGAAAAGGCTATGAATGGTGTATTATTCGGTAAAGCCATGACCAGAACACTCTATTATTCCTTGCCAAAGCCAACATTGGATGAGAACTCCACACCGGACTATTCATCGTTCAGTGGCTTGGTGGCTACAACAGGTAATTTCAAGATAATGGATAATCCGAGGTTGTTCCAACCCCGGCATTATTTGTGGCCCATTCCGCAATCGGAATTGGATGTCAATAAAAATACCGGATTTGTTCAGAATCCTGGCTATTGAAAAAAGGGGGCATTGAAAGATGCCCCCTTTTTCATGCAATTACAACTAGCATAAAAAAGCCGCATACCTTTTGAGCATGCGGCTTTTTTTATTGGAGATTTCAATTATAAAACCACCATCCGCTTCATATACTGGTTCAGTCCATGTGTAACCTTGATCATGTAAACACCGGGCTGTACTTTATTCAGGCGAATATTATCCTTGTATGTTCCGCTGAACCTCGATTTACTTTGTCTGTATACTTCCTGTCCCGATGCATTCAGTACCGATATTGCCAGATCCTCTCTGCCACTTACACTGAAGTTGAGCTGGAAGCTGCCGTTATTCGGATTGGGTGCAAGTGTGAACCCAATGCTTTCAGGGGCCAAGTTGATGATGGTAGTAACTGTTACATCCTGCTCTGCAGAAAGGCTCTCGCACTTAAAATCATCAGTCACTTTTGTTCTGTACTTGCCAGATTCTGTAACCTTGATTTTTTGTCCGCGTTCCCCGCCAATATCCAATCCGTTCAACTGCCATTGATTGCCTGTAGCAATAGAGCTTATGAGGGTGTCTCCATTTCTGGTTATCGTGGGTATGGTATTGGTGATTGCTGTAACAGCCACCTTGGGAGCCGGACAGGTTTCAGCTAATAAAGACACTTTCATGTCGTAAAAGAAATAATAAAACTGGCTGGGATCAGATGTGGATGATGGTACTACACTGTTGCCTGTTATTGCAAATGCATTGTTGATGTTATTGATTCTTTGTGGATAGGGTGATGTAGTCAGCGCATTGTTCCTATACACTGTGGCTCCTTCTGTGCACTGCATGATGAGGATATGGTTACCTGGTTCGAATACCCCGAAATTGAGGTTGAATACCATGCCTTTATCGTTCGGGTCATTTTCATTCAGCACACCGCCTTGTGCAACTGGCCTGGAATTGGACACGATAAAGGTACGCTCATCGCGCACAAAATAACTGTAACTGCCATCACCAGGCTCGCTGGCTATATCTGCATAGATGATCCTGATTTTGCCGGGATTGCCAACATACATTTTTACAGACTCCAATATCATGGGTGCTGTATTGGAAAACCGCACAAAATTGCCATTGAACTGGTTGTAGCCTCCTGAAGGGTAAACGAGCTTGTCTGTTGGACCAACAGTTCCAGAGAGGCTGTTGCGCGCTGCATAATATTTTTTATCAGCTGTAATGGTGTTTGTGCTGGCTACGATATTATTGGCTGTAGTTGCAAAAGGCATGGAGGAAGTGTCTGAAACAAACCAGCTGATGTAGTTGCCTTGGGTAACTGAACCTTTCAGCTGGGCTGATGCGTTGTTACAGACCAGGGCCTGGAGGGAAGTCAGTGCTTGTCCGGGTCCATTAGAACTTACTTCTGTTATCACTGCATTGTTTTCAGCATTCTGATCTGTTGTGAGTCCGGATTTCACATCAAAACTATACCTGCTGTTTTCTTTCATCACAAACGGCGTTTGGAAGGTGTATTCAGTTGTTGTGCCGGGCGTAAGCGGACCATTGAAAACGCCTGTAATTGTTTTCAGCGTATTGCCGTTTTCCCTGATATCTACTGAAAGTGGGATATTCCGCAATTCCTTTGTACCGAAATTTTTCATTTCAATGGTTACATATTGGGTTCCGTCAGCACATTCTCCGCCGTATGGGTAAACCAGTTCATTGATGCCCAGATCACTTGAAGGCCTTGCTACGATAAGGGTATAGTCTTGCGTCTCTCCCTTGTTGTAAGTGCCGGAAGGCTGTATTGCAGCCGGGTCACTGGTTTCTGATACAATCAATCTCATCAGCATTTTGTCGCCTGCAGTAAATCCATTGGGCAGGCTAACGGGTGCTTTGAATATGCTGTCATTGAGCAAGGCGCCGCTTGTAGCAAAGAGTTCACCGGCATCTGTAAAGTCGCCATCGTTATTCGTGTCTATAAATACTTTTGCATACCGCGTATTGTTGGAGTTGTCACAGCTTTTAACCCTGAGAAAAAGGGTGTCAGCACTTCCTGATTCAATGACCCCTGTTTGCATCCGATTGTCTGTGTAGCTTGCACAGGTATCTTTGAATTTGATTTTGATGCCAACAAAAGACAGGGTATCTATATATGCTCCGGCACCGACTAATGGCGCTGACGCCGCATAGGCATTACCACCAATTCCTGATACGATCAGAGAAAAATTCTGGGTACTGTCGCCGTAAGTGAATTTACCCTTGTGTTTTACTGTGATGGTATAGGTCTCGCCAAGAAGCACTGAATCCACTTCAATTTTTTCTACATTGTCAACATCGTTGTCTCCTCTTGTGGCAGCTGCTCTCGGGGCCAGTCCGTTTAATTTCCAGGGTAAAAAAGTTTTGCTGCCTTGTGTGATTCTGATGTCCAAGTCATTGACAAGTTTTTTAGTTCCATCATCCAGCGTATTTGTTGCAACAGCCTGACCTGCAGGGTCTATCCAGCAAATTGTTGCGGTAAGCGGACCCTTTCCGGATGCTATAACCTTTATAGTATAACTGGAGTCGTTCCGGAGGTTACGTTCTGTTACCAGGTTATTGGTTGAATTATTCAGTACACCAGCTGCCTTGGCGATGTTGGCGAGCCCCCATCCATGCAGGTAATCTGGTCCGGGTACTGTTGTGGCTTTATCCGTGGTATGGATAATCAGACCTTTGATGGTGGATGACCAGGCAAACCTGTTGTTGTTTTTTTTCATGAATAATTCCTCCAGCAGCACAGCAGATCCTGCAACTGTTGGTGAAGACATGGAGGTGCCGGAAAGCGTTGCATAGCTCGAATTGCTTCCAGTGGTGGTTGAGGTGATCGCAGAACCAGGGGCAACCACATCAGGTTTTATCCTGCCATCGTCTGTTGGTCCAACTGAGCTGCTCGCCGCCAGCAACACGTCTAAAGGATTGGTATAGCCACCCGGAATAAGTGCAGTATTGCCAACAGTGAGGATATTTTTAGAAGTGGAATAGGTGGGAAGGAGGTCGTATTCTGTTTGATCGCTGATGTCTGCTCCACGCGTGCCCGCATTGATCCATTGATTGCTTTCGTTTTGTCTCCAGAAGGTGGTGCCAAGCGCCGGACCTTTTTCATTCCTGTTGTTGCCGGAAGATTTTACAATCAGGTAGTTTGGCGCAAAGTAGGCAATTGAATCCCATAACATGGCTTCAGTGGAATAGGCTCCGAATTTCCAGTCTTCCAAAGCTCCCGGAGCTCCCCAGAATTCCCAGCGAGACTGCCCTGAATTGAAACGCCAGCCGGCTATTGAGCCATAACTGTGATTTGAAACGAGCAGGTTTGGTGATGCTACCGCCATCTCTGCAAGGTGATTGGTAAACTCATAAGCCCAGATGCCAGGGATGCCGTTGGCCATGCCTTTGGCAGCAGGGTTCACACCAGATGCAATCAGGGTTCCTGCAACATGGGTTGCATGTCCGTCTACCCCAGTGGCATTGTCTTTCGATGTAATTCTGCCTCCGAATTCAACGTGGGTCTGGTTGATCAATCCACCATCCCATATACCAAGTTTATTGAGCAATAAAACATTAGATCCGTTGAGGTTGAGTCCGGAGCTCCCGCCAGACCAAAGCCTGCTGGTACCAATAGTGGCTGCAGCCACCAGGTTGCTTTGTGTGCCTACATACATCGGAAAGCCTTTGTCGTCAACTCCTACCAGTTTGGCAGTATTGCCCTTATCGTCCAGTAAAGTCAGTTTCCATCCTTTCTGAGCAGCCAATTTCAATGCCCGCTCATAGCGCTCTGTTTCAATGATTTGCTGATCTGTGGCGATTTTATCGAGTACTTTCAGTTGGGGACCTGTTTGCCTTTGTGCCATTGATGATATCAACAAGCATAAAGACATTCCTGTCAGTAAAAATGATTTCATACAAATTTTTAAAGAATGCTGTACTAACATACAATTCAAGATATTAATAATTGATTGAAAAAATCTAAATTGTATATCCCGCCATTCATTTTTTCGGTGGGATTGAACACAAAATGACCATCTGATGATTAAATCAATCTTGTTAACTTTCACACTTGCCTTTTTCATTTCTGCCTGCAGCACTTCCGGCATTTTGTTAAAAGGTAAACTTCAAAGGGTGACGGGTAACAACATGCCTTCACCAGATATTCTCAGAGAAGAACCGCCTGGTTTTGCTGGAACTATTTATTTTTTTGAGCCTACCATAGCCAACCAAGCCGATCCTGCCCGTGAGCCAGGGGTTTACAGGATGTCTGGCAAAATACCTGTTGCAACGACCAAGGCAGACAGTCTCGGGCAATTCCAAATAAGGCTCAAGCCAGGTCGGTATTCTGTACTCATTGGCAGGGATGGTTTGTATTATAGTAATATCACTGATCTGGATGGCTGCATCAATCCCTTTAACATCAACCGCCGGGAAACAAAACCTATTGTGTTGCGTGCAGACTGGGATGCGGTTTATTGATTTCGATAGCATTTTTTCCTTATTTTCATACAAATAATTTTTGTATGAACAGGTTGGGTTTATGCGTTTTAGCAGTTTTTTGTCTATTCGGATCTCCAGTCATATCACAGGAAAAAGTGGATATGGATATGATGAATAGGATCAGGGAAGAGGGACTGAAGAAATCACAGGTAATGGATATCGCCCTGCACTTGACTGACCTGAATGGTAATAGACTCGCTAATTCTCCTGGATACACCAAGGCAGCAAATTATGCCATCAGCAAACTCAACGCTTGGGGAGTACAAAATGCAAGGCAGGAAGCCTGGGGAGAGTTCGGTAAAGGCTGGGAACTCGAGAAAATGTATTTCGCCATGACAGCGCCTTATTACAAACCTATGATGGCATATCCCAAGACCTGGACATCCGGCACAAAAGGTTTGAAGTCTGGAGAGTTGATCGTTGTTGAACTGAAAGACTCAGCATCGCTCATGGGCATGAAGGGTAAACTAAAGGGGAAAGTCATCATACCGGATATGTCTTATGAATACAAAATGAGCTTCAAGGCTGATGCAGTTCGCTACACAGAGGAAGAGTTGAAGCAAATGGAAGCAGCTCAGGGTGGAGGACAGCAGCAGCGTCAGGTGCGGGATACAGCACAGATGCGTAGAATGCGTGAACAAATGCAACGCAGTATGGGTCCGCAAAGGGTTCTTGCCATGTTAAAAGAAATGGCTAAAGCTGAAGGCGCGGTAGCTATGCTCAGCAGTTCTACACGCAACCATGATGGCACCGTATTTGCACAGGGTGGCGGTGCATACAAAGGCAAGGATCCAGAAAATTTTCTTGACATGGCACTGCCAGTGGAAGATTACAACACGTTACTTCGTATTGCGAAATCCGGTGCTATTGTTAAACTGGAAACAGATGTGAAAACCAAGTTCTATACTGATGACCTCCAGGGGTATAATGTGCTCGCAGAAATACCAGGTTCTGATCCTGCCTTGAAAGATGAGGTGGTGATGATTGGTGCACACCTCGATTCCTGGCAAGCTGGAACAGGTGCAACGGATAATGCATCAGGATCTGCAGTTATGCTTGAAGCCATGCGGATCATCAAGGCGCTGGGTATTCAGCCCAAAAGAACGATTCGCATAGGATTGTGGAGTGCAGAAGAGCAGGGACTGCTGGGGTCAAGGGGATATGTGGCTAAAACATTTGGCGGCGTTGGTGGAAATGCCAAAACAACTGCACATGATCAATTTTCTGGATATTATAACATAGACAATGGAACTGGAAAAATCAGGGGTATCTATTTGCAGGGCAATGAAGCATGCCGCTCTATTTTTTCAGCATGGCTTGCACCCTTTAAAGACCTCGGAGCCAATACAGTGACCATCAGCAATACAGGTGGTACCGACCACCAGGCTTTTGACGCTGCCGGTTTACCAGGTTTCCAGTTCATTCAAGACCCGATGGAATATGATACCCGCACCCACCACAGCAATATGGATGTGTATGACCACCTGTCTGCCGACGACCTGAAACAGATAGCAACTATCGTTGCTGCATTTGTGTACAATACTGCCCAGCGTGATGAAAAGTTGCCGAGGAAGTAAGGGGGAAGGCATAAGGGAAAAGGGACAAGGGATAAGGTAAAAGGGAAAAGGCACGAGGGACAAGGTAGAGAGATTTATTAAAACTCCCCTCCTGGACAGGAGGGGTGCCGAGACCGATGAACGAAGTGAATCGGACGAGGCGGGGTGGTGGACTGAAAAAGACTTCTGATAATAGAAACTTGAAACAATGAAAAATTTCCTTTTGTTTTCTTTTCTTGTTATAGCAGCGATGGCATGCCACCAACCATCTGGCGTTTCAACTGCAGACTACTTTGCCGTTCAGGATTCAGGTATGCAGACGGGTAATGTCAAACTGATTGAAATTGAAAGTCTGGGTAAAAAATTTAAGATTTGGACTAAGCGGTTTGGTAATAATCCTCAAATCAAAATCCTCCTGCTCAATGGTGGTCCGGGTGGCACCCATGAATACTTCGAGTGCTTCGAAAACTTTCTCCCACAGGAAGGGATTGAATTTATTTATTATGACCAGCTAGGTTGCGGTCTTTCTGATAACCCGAATGACACGGCATACTGGGATCTCCCTCGTTTCGTGGAAGAAGTGGAACAGGTTAGAACTGCTTTGGGATTATCTAAAGATAACTTTTACCTGCTGGGTCACTCTTGGGGAGGTATCCTAGCCATGCAGTATGCCTTGAAGTACCAGCAAAACCTAAAGGCACTGATCATTTCCAATATGATGTCTAGTTGTCCGGATTACGGAAAATATGCCGATGAAGTGCTGGCCAAACAAATGGATCCCGCAATGGTGGATACCATCAATGCCATGGAAGCCAGGGGCGAATATACAGATCCCAAATACATGGAAATCCTTGTTCCTAATTACTACGAGAAACATATCCTCAGGTTGCCTTCAGTACAATGGCCAGAGCCGGTAAATCGATCCTTCGCCAAAATGAATCAATCGCTTTATGTCACCATGCAGGGCCCCAGTGAATTTGGTATCGCTGGCAGGTTGTCTGACTGGGATGTAAGCAAAAGGCTTCCGGAGATAGCAATTCCCACACTTGTGATAGGTGCTCAGTACGATACCATGGATCCGGAACACATGAAATGGATGTCAACACAAGTGAAAAACGGAACCTATTTGTATTGCGAAAAGGGAAGTCACATGGCTATGTACGATGATCAGCAGACCTATTTCAAAGGGCTCATTGATTTTGTAAAAAAGACATCTGCCGGGAATTAAGATGTTAGGATGGCGTAGTGGAGCAAGATAGTTATGCACAGCTTTTATTAAACTACCGCTTGAGGTAACATTACATTCATTTTGAGGTAATCATTTCTTCACGACTGAAAAACTTTGGGTTAAGACTGCCCTCATATTTTCGCTTCCAAATCAAAGCGAAAATTATGAGAAGATTTTATGTGGTCACTGTGGCAGTGGCATTGTTCCTGATCGGACAATCCCCTTTTTATGCTGCAGCCCAGAAAAAAATTACAGGTAAAGTAGTAGCCGTCACCAACAATCAGCCTGTATCAGGTGCATCAGTTCAGGTGAAAGGCAAGCAGAAGGGGACAGCGACCAATGCTGAAGGTACTTTTAGTATCGATGCAGAGGAAAGTGACCTTCTTGTTATCAGTGGTGTTGGTGTGAGTCAGATGGAACATCTTGTTAAATCTGCAGGCTTTCAGCTTATTCAAGTTGAAGTAGTTGCTGAAGAACTGAATGAAGTTGTGGTAACGGCCCTGGGTATACGCAAAGACAGAAAGAAGTTAGGTTATGCCGTTCAGGATATCAAAGGTGAAGCCCTTACTGTTGCCCGTGAGACAAACGTTGTTAACCAGCTCGCCGGTAAGGTAGCAGGTGTTACCGTGGTTTCAAGTCCTTCCGGCGTTGGCGGTTCTTCTCGCGTAACGATCCGTGGAGAGCGTTCAGTAGACCTGAATAAAAACCAGCCACTGTATGTTGTTGACGGTGTTCCCATCAGCAATGCGGTTACGGGTGCAAATGGCAGGGGTAACCTTGAAGTGGATTTTGGAAACGGCGCAAGCTTTGTTAATCCTGATGATATTGAAAGCATTAGTGTACTTAAAGGTGCTGCTGCGTCTGCATTGTATGGTTCACGTGCCGCCAATGGCGTTATCGTAATCAAAACCAAATCAGGAGGTCGCAATAAAGGTGTTGGTGTTGAAGTATCCAGTAATTATGTTGCAAGTACGCCACTTAAGTTACCGGAATACCAGACTGTATATGGTCAGGGTAACGGTAATGGAGGCGATTTTGCATTTGTTAACGGTGCAGGTGCTGGACTTACAGATGGTACTGATGAAGCATGGGGACCAGCATTCAAGGGTCAGCTTTATCCTCAGTTCAATTCACCA
>JBDLTO010000035.1:0-8823 GCA_039805815.1 Bacteroidota bacterium
CGCACATAATTACTCCGGTATTTCTCATCCCAACAACTGATAAAGCCATCAAATAGGGCAATAGCAGTATGGGCATAGGCGGTTACGGTGGTTGCAAAATCGGCATTGGCCTTGTGGGCAGCAATACCAACAATATTCATCCAGTGGCCGGCAGGAGAAAACTTTTTGGTTGCAAACATCACATGTCCGCTTACATGCATTTTAAAGGGATTGTCATCCCAGAAATCGGCAATATGCCTTTGCTCATCTGTAAGCTGGTCAACTGTATTTTTTACCTCCATCAGTGATTTGTGATAGACTGTACCCGGACGCATGTCAAATACTGGAGGTCTCCCGGGTCTGAACTGTGACGCAGAATCGAGTACAAATGGTCGTATTTCACGCCAGTGTGGCTCTAAACCTGACTCATAAGTTGGCGGAGTGGGCACCCAGCGGCCAACTGAATCGTTGATGGAGTAACGAGATGCGCCCCTGGTCGCTGCATAATGATCCCCTTTACTCCACCTTAATATGGCCGCAGCAATAGAATCAGAAAACACATGACTTGATTTGATAATTGACGAAGGCACTTCAAGGCTGTCTGCCATCTTGAGTAACCTGGCATGGTAATCCATCAAGCTTCCTTCAGGAAACGTCACGGCATTTCCCACTTTCACAAAAGCCAGCAGGGCTGCCAGCTGAAAATCTATCACCTTCCCTTCAGGCGGACCAGCCAGTTGAGTTAAATCCTTGATCCTGCCTGCCAGACTTTCTAAAGAAGAATCGCCGGCAGATAAACATTCATAGGCAGCAATGTTGGCATAAGCATAATTGCGTGCTGCAATCATAGGTGGAAAATTATTCTCCAACACTATATTATTCAGTGTCTTTACAGTTTTGTTATACAACAACGGATCACCAAAACGGGTAGTATAACCTGTATGGTCCTGCTGGCAGGAAAGCGCAAACACCATTATAAAAACCCAATATTTCGAAGACATAGAAAGCTTTTAAATGATTTTAATTTAAGCTGATGCAATCATGCTGATTTCAACATTGACACCTCTTGGTAATCCTTTAACTGCAACAGTTTCACGTGCAGGATGATCGCCTTCAAAATAACCAGCATAAATTTCATTCACTGCTGCAAAGAGAGACATATCAGTAAGAAAAATAGTTGTCTTCACAACTGCTGAGAACTCGAGACCTGCAGCTTGCAAAATGGCATGCAAATTCTTCATCACCTGATGTGTCTCGGCTTCAACACCCTCGGCTGTAATATTTCCAGTTGCAGGATCCATAGCTATCTGTCCGGATATAAAGAGTAACCCACCGGCTTTAACCGACTGGTTATAGGGTCCGATTGGAGCAGGTGCATTAGGTGTATTGATAATCTGTTTAGACATGATGAAGTATTTAATAAAGCGAAGATAATTGGTTTCTGACAACCTATTTTTGCAAAACTAATTCACAAGTATGACCAAACCTGCCAATACCTGTATCCTGCAAATCAATACCGCACTCCGGGAAGCAACTGTAGGAATTGGCATAAACGGAGAACTGCTGGAACTGCAAACCAATGGCTCACAGCTCGAACATGCGGCTTTCCTTCATCCGGCTATCGAAACATTGTGTCAAAAATTAAATATGTCGCTATCCGCATTAAGTGCAGTTGCGGTAATGAATGGACCTGGTTCTTATACAGGATTAAGGGTATCACTGGCAGCAGCCAAAGGAATTTGTTTTGCGCTGAATATTCCGCTGATCTGTATCAATACGCTGGATTGGATAGCTTTCGGAAACAAAGATGCTGAGGCAGATCTTATCTGTCCAATGATTGATGCCAGGAGAATGGAAGTATTCACAGCTGTTTACAGCAAAAACTTGGATTACATCACAAAACCTGCACCCCTGATTCTTGAAGAAACCAGTTTTTCAGCATTGCTGGAATCAAACAGGATTGCTTTCATGGGAGACGGTGCTGCCAAATGGGGTGAACAATGTCAACATGCCAATGCCCTATTTCCTGCTTCAAATCAAGATGCCAGCCATTTTAATACCCTGGCCTTCAAAGCATTCGAAACAGGAAACTTCGCCAACCTGATTAACGCTGAACCTTTCTACCTAAAAGGTTTTCACAGCACCCAACCCACAGTAAAAAAAGATTAATCCCTGGCTTTCACTGCATTAAAATGCATTAAATGCAGTCATTTTTTTAAAAAATTGCATTTAGCCTTATATTCGTAACCGAATAACACCAAAGCCAACCACCTATGCCTAAACACAAAAGTGAGGGATCACGTGATTTTAATAAAACCACCCCCAAAACGAATCAATTGCAAGCAAAAGCACCATCACTTCAGTACCTGCCCATCAAAAAAGCTTCCCTCGTTTTCAGGGCTATCAACCACAAACTTCGGCAGGAAATGATCCGGTTCATCGACTCAAAGGGAACTGTTTCCGTCACAGAGATTTTCGTTGAAATGAGACTGGAACAATCTGTTGCCAGTCAGCACCTGGCAATTTTGCGCCGTGCGGGTATCGTTCTTCCTGAAAGAGATGGCAAATTCATGCACTATAAGCTGAACATTGAAAGATTGCAAATCATCAACCAGATGATCAACGACCTCCTGAAATAAGCCCTTTGCTATTTCAATGGCCGCTCTAAGACCAGTTCCTGATACTCGGGCTTGAAAGGATGTTTCCACCTCCTGTGGCTCCAGAGATAGTTATCAGGTTGTTGACGTATTTTCTGCTCAATGTAATCGAGGTATCTTATAGTGAGCTCACCTTCCTTCATTGTTGAAGGATGATCAGTAATTTTTTCGGTAGTAAAAGTGTATACACCGCGTTTGAGCCTGAAAAAATGGGCAAAAACCACAACTGTATCACGCGATCGGGCAGCTTTCTCCGGACCCGTAACAAAGGGAGCTGGTTTACCGAAGAAATTCACCCACCAGGCCCTGGCAGGATTACCGGGATTCTGATCAGCCACCAGCGCTATCACATATTGCTTACCCTGATGGTGTATAAAATTATTTTTAAAGTCATTAGCTGGTATCAACAGTGTTCCATTTCTGGTCCTTATCTTCTTGAACAATGCTTCGAAAAATGGATTGATGATGGGCTGATAAACACCCAGAAAGGGCAACTTCATCTGCTTGGAAACACCAAGGTTGATGACCTCCCAGTTGAAGTTGTGCATGGCATGGATCTGGATATTTTTTTCAGTGCCCTCAAAAACGCTGAAGGCGTTCGGATCAACTACAAACATCCTGTCAATCAACTCTTGTCCGGAACTAATCAGTTTGATGGATTCGAGAATGGTATCAGTGAAATTCCTGTAAAATCTTCTGGCAATATGATTTCGCTCTTTAACTGACTTCTCTGGAAAAGCAGTTGCCAGGTTGTCTTCAACCACTTTCCTTCTGTAACCGATAACATGATATACAATCCAAACCAGTAAATCACTTATCAGGTACATGACCCTCAGCGGCAAAAGAGAAAAGAGGTAAAGCACTGCATAAAGAAGTCCGTCAGTGAGCTTTCTCATAATACAATATTTTGAACGAGCCCTGATTTCGCGGGATGATCAGTATTGTAGTGCAATCCCCTGCTCTCTTTCCTGAATTGTGCACTCTTTACAACCAGGTAAGAAATGGTAATCATGTTCCGCAACTCACACAGCTGAGGTGATACTATAGTTTGTTCATAAAGCCGCTCAGTCTCTTCATGCAACAGGTCCAGCCTTCTGCTTGCGCGCTCCAGCCTGGTGTCACTGCGAACAATACCCACATAATCTGTCATAAGTGCCTGCAATTCTTTCAGGCTTTGCGTGATAAGAATCATCTCTTTAGGGGCAGTGGTTCCTGCAGCATCCCAGTCAGGAAAAATCAACTTGCCGTTCTGGGATTCTTCGCAAGCAAAGTTTTCACTTACCACCAGAAAACAACGGTGTGCAAAAACCATGGCCTCCAGTAAAGAATTGCTGGCCAGCCTATTTGCGCCATGTAAGCCCGTAGAAGCACATTCGCCTGCAGCAAACAACCTGTGTATAGAACTTTGTCCCCATTCATCTGTCTTAATACCCCCACAACTGTAATGTGCTGCCGGTGCAACTGGTATCAAATCCCGGAGTGGATCGATGCCAAGCGACAAACATTTTTCATGTATAGATGGAAAATGATGCAGGAACTTCTCCCTATCCATGTGTTTACAATCCAGCCACACGCACTCTGTTCCGTTGCGTTTCATTTCATTATCAATTGCCCTGGCTACGATATCCCGGGGTGCAAGGTCTTTCCTGGAATCATACTTTTCCATAAAAGCCTCTCCGTGGTTATTCCTGAGGATGCCGCCATCACCACGCACTGCTTCAGTAATGAGAAACGCATGTCCTTTGTGGCCAGGCTGATACAAAGCTGTGGGGTGAAACTGGATGAACTCCATGTTTTCAATCCTGCCCTTGGCGCGGTAAACCATGGCCACACCATCACCGGTGGCGATGGGTGGATTGGTTGTAGTTCTGTAGACCTGACCATTCCCTCCTGTTGCCAACATCACAGCCTTAGCGGTTATTTGCTCCATCTTACCCGTATGGAGGTTCAAAACATAAACACCGTAACAGGTGATGTCTGGCGTAGACTTGGTTA
This sequence comes from Bacteroidota bacterium, assembly GCA_039805815.1. Taxonomy (GTDB): domain Bacteria; phylum Bacteroidota; class Bacteroidia; order Chitinophagales; family Chitinophagaceae; genus Pollutibacter. The sequence continues at coordinate 4,632 of JBDLTO010000035.1, forward strand.
CCAGATATCCGGCATGGTGTTGTGTGATGAGGTCTACCACAAAACAATGACTGATAATACGAATGTTAGACTTGGTGCGGATCATAGTGATCAGGGCTCGCTCCATCTCACTTCCGGTAAGGTCTTTGTAATGCAGGATTCTTGAGGCACTGTGTCCGCCTTCCATCCCTAAGGCATAGTCACCATCTACATCCCTGTCAAAACGGGCACCCCAATCTATTATTTCCCTAACGCGATCTGGGCCTTCCCTGACTACAATATCAACAATGTGCGGATCACACAATCCATCTCCTGCAATAAGCGTGTCATCAATATGCTTATTGAAATTATCTTCAAGCTCATCCCACACTGCCGCTATACCTCCCTGGGCATACTTCGTATTTGTTTCATCAGCAATGGTCTTGGTAACAACCAATACCTCCTGATCGGGAAATCTTTCAGCCATCTTGATGGCGTATGTCAATCCGGCTATACCGGAACCAATGACAAGGAAATCAGTCTTCAATTTCGTTAGGTGTTCAGTAAACAATGTTGCCAGACAGTGGCGCTAAAGCTTATCCTAAATCTGATTGTGGCTGCCGTCGCAATAGGGTGGATTCTTGGTTTGTTTGCACTGACAAAGCCAGACTTCCTTCGCTTCTTCAAATGTCACTTTCAGGCTGGCATAGGGCTTGCCTTCAATCTGCTTGTGCTTGCCATCACAAAAAGGCTGCTTCTCACTGAGTCCGCATGTACACCAGGCATAAGTTTTACCAGCTTCTGTCTGTACACAGCAAGGTTCTTTTTTTGCGGCTATCGGAAAGCCTTCATTGGGGATCATCTCTTCCATATTATTGTTTTTTGTTTGCTATAAGTGAAGTAACTATTTCCTTAAGTTGTTCAATACCCTCCCCTGCTGTCGCAATGATACTGACAACAGGATCGGGCACTGCAAAGATGCGTGTTCCGGCATGCAGTACTGTCCGCAAACGGGATGCAAACCGATCTGCACCGGGTCTGTCTGATTTGTTAACCACAAAAATATCTGCAGCCTCCATCAAGCCTGATTTCATAAACTGCACTTCATCACCAGACTCGGGCACCAGTACAAGCAAGGTTACCGAAGCCTGCCTCACTATTTCCACTTCAGATTGTCCCACACCCACAGTCTCTACCAAAACAAGATCAAACCCACACCCCTTCAGGAAATCAGTAATGACCCCTATCTCGGGATGCAATCCACCCAATGAGCCCCGGCTGGATAAAGAACGAATAAACACCTGCGGATGTTCATACCACCTGTTCATCCTGATCCTGTCTCCTAAAAGAGCCCCGGAATGAAAAGGGGATGAAGGATCTACACATAAAACAGCAATTTGTTTACCCTCAGCAATGTAAGTACCAATTAGTGCATCAACGAGTGTGCTTTTGCCTGCGCCAGGCGGACCAGTTATGCCTATCACAGGTACTGCGGAATTTATTTTGATACCTGAAATGATTCGCTGAGCCTCATCCGAATGATGTTCTATCAGTGAAATACACCTGGCAATACTCCTGAAATCGCCGCATTCCGCCTGATGTATGAGGGTAGTATCCATTTTGTCATGTAAAATTACCGCATTATGCCGATTTACCACACCTTTGCAAAAACAGATTGTAAGATGCGTACCATTTGTCTGGACTTTGGCAATACCCGCCTGAAGGCGGCCCTCTTTGAAGATGGCAGCATCATAGAAAGCTTTGTGCTCGAAAATGACGGGATAGCACAAACCCAGGAAATCATCAACCTGTTCAAACCAGAAAGGTCAATCCTTTCCTCCGTTATACACCACGCTCCGGAACTGGAAACCCTGCTGGAACAAAACACCTCATTTCACAAGCTCAATCACCTGTCGAAACTGAATTTCACCATTCCAGTTGGCAAACCGGAAACAGTGGGGGCAGACAGGTTGGCTCTGTCTGCGGCAATGGTACATTTCTTTCCGGGAAAGAATAACCTGGTAATCGGGTTGGGCTCCTGCATTACTTTCAACTTCATTAATAAATTCAATCAATTTCTGGGCGGAAGCATCTCTCCGGGAATGGAAATGCGCTTCAATGCACTCCACGATTATACCGCCCTGCTGCCGGTAATAAAAAAAGAATGGGAGTTCCCACTGGTAGGCTATGACACCAAGACGAACATCCTTAGTGGGGTAGTTATGGGCATGGCAAAGGAAATTGAAGGAATTGTTGAGGAATATACGAAAAAATACACCAACTTTAACGTCGTTTTAACCGGAGGGGATTGTACCTATTTTGCGAGGCTGTTAAAAAACAGGATATTTGCAGACCCCGACTTACTTTATAAAGGATTGTATGCGATTAGTGAGACAAACAAATAGTTATTTTTCAGCGTTATTTCTGCTTTTTACCCTTGCCTCGCTGCAAAGCGGTGCACAGGAAAACTCCCCTTATTCAAGGTACGGTTTGGGGGATCTGACTCCCGGACAAAACATCCTGAACAGGGCAATAGGTGGATTGTCTAGCGCTTACGCAGATTACTCCACAGTTAATTTCGCCAATCCGGCTTCCTACTCGAGCCTGAAAATAACTACACTGGATATAGGGCTTGACTACAACTCAAGAACACTGAGAGACCTTAATCCGCCCAGAAAATTTGGCTCTTCCTACCTGATCCCATCTTACCTGCAAATTGGTGTACCCCTCTCCAAAAAGAAAAACTGGGGAATGGCTTTCGGACTTCGCCCCCTGACGCGCATCAACTACGATATCACCACCCGTACAAGGCTCTCCGGGATTGACAGCGCTGCCTACAACTTTATGGGAAATGGTGGCACCTATCAGGCTTCTTGGGGTATGGCCTATGGCACAAAATCCCTCAGCATCGGTTTCAATGCAGGATACATGTTCGGCAACAAAGAATATGCATCCAGACTATCTTTCATCAACGATACGCTTGCATACAAAACTGCAAATGCTGCTGATACAACCCGGTTCGGCGGACTATTCCTCAATGCAGGAATACAATACAAAATCAAACTGAACGAAAAAACCAGTCTGCGTCTGGGAGCACACGGCAACCTCGCTACCAAACTGAATGCCACGAGAAACCTTACCCGCGCTACAGTTGAATACAGTGATAATACCGGCTTTGTAGTTGTTGACAGCGTTTACACTGGTTCCGATATCAAAGGTGATATCATCTACCCCTCAGCCTGGTCTGCCGGCTTCATGCTTGAAAGGGAAAATCAATGGATGTTGGGCGGAGAAATAGGCATTGCAAATTGGGCGGATTACAGGTACTACGGCGTTGCAGATAATATGGTCAACAGTTGGACTGCCAGGATTGGCGGTCAGTGGTTGCCAAATTTTAAAGGTGAAAACTATTGGTCAAGGGTTGCCTACAGATTGGGTGCTTCGTTTGGCCCGGCTAACATCCAACTCACAAAACCTATTCCACAATACATGTTCTCCTTCGGTGCAGGGCTGCCCGTGCGCAGGAACGTATATACCAACCAGTATACAATGATCAATGCTTCTTTTGAACTGGGTTTCAGGGGAAACAAAGAAAACGATATCAGGGAGAATCTCTTCAGATTCTCGCTTGGCCTCAACCTGAGCGATATCTGGTTCAATAAGCCGAAGTACCAATAAAGATGCTTACGAGGATTATCGCCATCATTTCGATTGCTTCACTGGCAATCGTCTCCTGCGAGAACGATGAGGCAAAAATCAATGCCCTTTTTACCAAAAAACTGGGTGTTGACGAGGCCGTTAATATTGAGAGTTTCATGAGCCAAGGCGGTCATATGAAGGCTAAACTGACGGCTCCACACATGCTCCGGTACCAGGATACTGGATCACGGATTGTACTGCCCAAAACCCTACATGTTGATTTTTTCGACTCTACACTTAACATTGAAAGTAGACTCGATGCCATTTATGCCTCCTATTTTGAAAACAGGAATGTCATCAACTTAAAAGACAGCATCAGGGTTTACAATATCAAAGGTGATACGCTCTTTTGTAATGAGCTGAATTGGGATCAGGCCTTGGGCAGGTTCTCAACTGACAAACCTGTTCGAATCCACACACCAGACATGATTATGTTTGGCGAAGGTCTTTCTGCTCCGCAAGATTTCAAGACATTCGATATGTATAAAATCACCAACAGTGTACTTCGGGTGAAAGAATGAAAAGGTTAGCAACG
>JBDLTO010000036.1:0-3427 GCA_039805815.1 Bacteroidota bacterium
CAGTATTGAAAACCAGGCTGACGACGTTTTTGACATGAGTATCGAAATGCTGTTTAACAAAGAGAATGATTTCAAAGAAGTAATCAAGAAAAGAGAAATTTATCAGGTTATGGAAATTGCAACCGACAAATGCGAGGATGCAGCCAATGTAATTGAATCAATTATCATCAAATACGCCTAACTGACACTGATAACTGATAAAAATCTCACAACATGACCCTTTTAATTGTCATTGTCATCCTTGCTTTGGTTTTTGACTACATCAATGGCTTTCATGATGCAGCAAACTCAATCGCAACAGTAGTATCAACAAAAGTGCTAACCCCGTTCCAAGCTGTTGTTTGGGCAGCATTTTTTAACTTTGTGGCTTACTGGATCTTTCAGGATCATGCTGTTGCCAATACCATCAGCAAAACTGTGAATAAGGAATTTATCACATTGCATGTAATTCTTGCTGGACTGATCGCAGCTATTTTCTGGAATCTGTTAACTTGGTGGTATGGGATTCCTTCTTCATCGTCACATACACTAATTGGTGGATTTGCTGGCGCCGCTGTTGCCCATGCCATGTTCGATCAGGGAAGCATGGTATCATTGGATAAGATTGTAGAAAATCAGTCAATCATCAAAACCATCTTATTCATATTTTTTGCTCCGCTTATAGGTATGTTTATATCAATTTTCATAACTATAGTTACAATCATGCGGAATATGTGGGCCCGGATTGGAATTATCATCATTGCAACGGCATTGACAGTTTGGATGTTTGACAGATTTGAGGAATCAAAAATGAAGGAAGGGGTCAAGAAATTCATAAAACTAGACAAATACAAGTTAGAGTTTGAAATTGCATCTGAAAAACTTGCCGAAAATCAGTCAGACGAAAAATACAAAAAGGAACTCGAAAAAGCAGAGGCCAAATATATTGCTGCAACAAGTGTTTATAAAAAAATGGAATCCCACGTTGTTGCATTTGATCAAATCGGCGCTGATTCAATAGCAAGCTTTGCCTTTAACAATGGGTTGTTGACAGAGATTGAAATCAGCAAATTGAAAGATGATTCTCGCAATGCCAATGACTACCTTGTTCTTGAAGCTCTTGCTGCAGACAATGCTGAAAAAAAGATAGAATTTGAACAGGCAAAAATTGAAACCGAGAAATATAAAGTTCCGGTAAAGCAATATTTATTGAAACAAATCAGTGCTGATAGTGCGGTTTCTGCAATGAACGCCATTTATCCAATTGAAACCAGAAATCGACTTAAAGTAAAAACCAAACTTGAAAAATTCAACATACAAAGTTCTTTCAGTAAAGACATTCAAAAATCTGAGAATCACATAATAGTTTGGGGGATTATATTCACTTCATTATTATTCATACTGGTATACCTTTATGTTGAAAAATATAAAACACCTACAGCATACTCAGTAGCCAATATGTTTAAGAAACTGCAATTGTTCAGTTCTGCAGCATTCAGCATTGGCCATGGTGGCAATGATGCACAAAAAGTAATGGGAATCATTGGTGCAGCCTTAATTGCAAGTGGGAATATCCAAGACTTTGGTCAGCTTCCAAATTGGGTTCCTATTTCCTGTTACCTGGCTATTGGCCTCGGAACTATGAGTGGTGGATGGAAGATTGTAAAAACCATGGGAACAAAAATCACTAAAGTTACACCACTTGAAGGTGTGGCAGCAGAAACAGCTGGTGCTTTAACATTGTTCTTTACAGGCCAAATGGGTATTCCAGTTTCAACTACACATACCATAACAGGTTCTATAATTGGAGTAGGAGCCACAAAACGTTTGAGTGCTGTAAGGTGGGGTGTAACCTCATCATTATTAGTTGCGTGGATATTAACAATTCCGGTAAGTGCCTTATTGGCAGGACTAGTTTACTGGGTAATCACGCTCTTTAACTAGATAATAAAATTTTATGTAAAAGGCTGTCTCAATAAAACGAGGCAGCCTTTTTTGTTTATGATCAATTATTTAATGGATATAACTTAGAATAAACCCTCAAAAATTTAACTTTTTAAAGTGATTATGAGTAATTTAAAATAAAAAATGAAATACATTTTAATCTGTCTGCTGACATTAAATTTCTATGCGAAGGCTCAGGTTATATCAGATTCCTTGTTGATTGAGGGACATTACAGGGTATTTCATTACAATAAGCCTGCAGCTGATACAAAGGGATTCAGCCTTGTTTTTGTACTGCATGGGTCTGGAGGAAATGGACTACAAATGATGCAAAGGGTTACATCTTTTAATTCAATCAGTGATAATGAAAAAATGATAGCCGTATTCCCTACAGGTTATAAAAACTTCTGGAATGAATGTAGGAAAATAGCCCCTTCTGCCGCAAATGTTGAACAAATCAATGAAGAAGCTTTTTTTACTGGTATGATTGATTATTTCAGCCAAAAACTAAAAATTGATCAAAAGAAAGTTTTTGCGGTGGGAACTTCAGGAGGTGGGCATATGGCATTTAAACTGGCATTGACAATTCCTGACAAGTTCAGATCCATAACAGCCATCATTGCAAACCTGCCAGCAGATGAAAACCTTGATTGTCCACAAAGTAAAAAACCACTCAATGTCATGATTGTAAACGGCACAGCAGACAAAACCAATCCCTATGAAGGAGGAGAGGTTATTCTGAGTAGTGGTAATTTCGGCAAAGTCAGGTCTACGGAGGAAACATTTCAATATTGGGCTAAACTGGCAGGATATAAGGATAAGCCAGTGCAAGCTTTACTCCCTGATAACAACCCCAAAGATGGCAAAACAATAGAACAATACTCATATACAGGAAAACAAAAGGATGTCATTTTGCTCAAGGTGAATGGGGGAAAACATGATTATCCTGGCGACATTGACGTGCATTTACATGCCTGGCAATTCTTCAAATCATCTTTCTGACTAAAAACAAAACAAAAAATTAGTTATAAAAAAGGCATCCCGCATTTGCGGGATGCCTTACAGGTATGTTTGGTTACAATTTACTAGTTCTCAAACTTAAGGTCAAGTCCAAGTCCCCTCAATTCATGTACAAGTACATTAAATGATTCCGGAATACCAGCTTTAGGAACATTGTCGCCCTTCACAATGGCTTCATAAGTCTTCGCCCTACCTATTATATCGTCTGATTTGAGGGTAAGCAACTCCTGAAGGATATTAGATGCACCATATGCTTCGAGGGCCCAAACCTCCATCTCACCGAAACGCTGACCACCAAATTGTGCTTTACCACCCAATGGCTGTTGCGTAATCAAGGAGTACGGACCGATTGAACGGGCGTGCATTTTATCATCAACCATGTGATGCAGTTTCAGCATATAGATGATTCCAACAGTAGCCTTTTGATGGAACCTTTCACCAGTTTCACCATCATACAAATAAGTATGACCAAAACTTGGCAGTT
>JBDLTO010000037.1:0-4735 GCA_039805815.1 Bacteroidota bacterium
CTTGAATTATTCCTGTTCACACCAGACCAACAATACAGTTATATCAGCAAATTAAGCGGAGGGGAAAAACGAAGGTTACACCTGCTAAGCATACTCTTCAAGAACCCCAATTTTCTGATACTGGATGAACCTACCAATGACCTGGATTTGCCTACCCTCTCTGTGCTTGAAAACTTTCTGATGGATTTTCCCGGCTGTCTTATCATCGTCAGCCATGACAGGTATTTCATGGACAGGATTGTTGACCACCTTTTTGTTTTTGAAGGTAATGGCGAAATCCGTGATTTCCCCGGAAATTATGCAGAATACAGATTGGAACAAGCCGACAAAAATGTTGATCCTGAGAAAATCAAAGCTCAGATGATTGTAAACAAGGAAGAGCCGAAAGAAAAAGAACAATCCATCAGCAAACGGAAACCAAGTTTCAATGAAAAGCGGGAATATGAAACCCTTGAAAAAGAAATTGCTGCTTTGAATGATGAGAAAAATTCACTTTCAACCAAACTCTCCAATCCTGACCTTGCATATCAAGAAATTGAAAAAATCTCAAAACGATTTACTGAAATAGACAATCAAATTGATGCCAAGGAAATGAGGTGGCTTGAGTTGAGTGAACTATTCTGACTCAACCCTATAAGCTGCACGTGCCAACCTGTCGTTTATGGCCAATCCTACGCCCTCAGCTGGAAAAGGTTCTGTTATGATGATATCCAGCTCAAATGAATCTAATTCGCGCATGGCTGTAAATAAATTGGCTGCAGCTTCATCAAGTTTTCCCTCCTTGGAAAGGACAATATTTTTTTGAACACCAACCAGATATGTTTGAGTAAATGACAACACACCAATCTTTTTACCTTCAAATTTACCCAGTAAATGATTAATGTCACCACAGCAAAGTGGTGTTCGGGTAGCGTAATGACTTTTCAGTTGTCCGGGTGCAGAGGGTGCTGAATGAGACAGCGAAATCTTAACTTTCACCTGTGAATAGCTACTGATTTGTTCGGCTGTCACAGTGCCCAACCTGTGAATCACGGCAATATCTTTTTCAAATCCGATGATAGTTGACTCGAGTCCAACCCTGCATGTTCCGCCATCCAGGATATAAGGGATTTTCCCTCCCAGTCCATCCAAAACATGGGCGGCTGAAACAGGACTAACATATCCCGAAGGGTTGGCACTGGGTGCAGCAAGCGGGAAATCCAATTCCTCCAGTAACCTTAATGTAAGGGGATGTTCAGGAATTCTGACTGCAACCCTATCACTTCCTGCAGTTATTATGTCCGGCACCAGCAAGGATTTAGGTAACAGGTAAGTTAAAGGACCGGGAGAAAACTGACTCATCAACTTAAAGCCAATCTCAGGTATACCAGCTACAAGCTTTTCAATACGCTCCGGACTTGCTGCATGCAAAATAAGTGGATTGAACTGTGGCCGCTGTTTGACAGCATAGATTTTAGCCACTGCCATTGGATTTAACCCATTTGCAGCCAGTCCATATACAGTTTCTGTAGGAATCCCCACAAGTTCTCCTTGTTCAAGCCAATATTGAGCCTCCTCTAAATCTGAACCAATTTTTGTTTTAAACATAAAAAAATGTCCCGGTATAAACCAGGACAAATTTACTATTCTTTAAAGTACATTATACATTGGATATTTCCTGTTCTTCCGGTTGTTTGCGAATAGAGAATGTTATTTTCTGCTGCTCCTTGTCCAAATCTGCCACCATAACATCACCTGACTTAATATTCATATTAAGAATCTCTTCTGCAAGTGGGTCTTCGAGGTATTTCTGAATGGCCCTGTGCAGCGGACGTGCACCAAATTGCTGATCATACCCTTTTTCTGCAATGAAGTCCTTAGCCTCTGAAGTTAATTCAAGGATAAACCCTAGCGTTGCCAAACGCTTCATTACACCCTTCATGAGAATATCGATAATCTCAAAAATATGTTCCTTTTCAAGAGAATTGAAAATGATTACATCATCTACCCTGTTCAGGAACTCAGGTGAGAATGTTCTTTTCAAAGCTTTTTCAATAACGGCTTTGTTGGCTTCTTCTGCATTAGCCTGCCTGGCACTTGTTGCAAAGCCCACACCTTCTCCAAAATCTTTCAGCTGACGAACGCCGATATTGGAGGTCATGATGATAAGGGTATTTTTGAAATCAACCTTCCGGCCAAGTCCATCTGTTAATTGCCCATCATCCAAAACCTGCAAGAGAATGTTGTAAATATCAGGATGCGCTTTTTCAATTTCATCCAACAGAATAACAGAGTAAGGCTTTCTCCTGACTTTTTCTGTAAGCTGTCCACCTTCTTCATAACCAACATAACCCGGAGGGGCCCCTATCAGTCTGCTCACAGTGAATTTCTCCATGTATTCACTCATGTCAATTCGGATGAGCGAATCTTCTGAGTCAAACATATGCCTCGACAAGGCTCTGGCCAATTCTGTTTTACCTACACCCGTTGGACCTAGAAATATAAAAGTGCCGATAGGTTTTTTGGGATCCTTCAATCCAACCCTGTTTCGTTGAATGGCTTTTACAACCTTTCCTATGGCTTCATCCTGACCAACCACCATGCCCTTCATGTCAACGGACATGTTCCGCAGCTTTTCAGTCTCAGCCTGAACCATCCGTTTTACAGGAATACCCGTCATCATACTCACAACTTCAGCAATATCTTCTTCGGAAATAGGATAGCGCCTGTGTTTGGACTCTTCTTCCCACTTATTTTTTGCTGCCTCGAGTTCTTCCTGAAGTTTCTTTTCCGTGTCTCTCAAACTTGCAGCTTCTTCAAAGCGCTGACTTTTTACGACGCGGTTTTTCTCCAGCTTGATGTCTTCAATTTTCTTTTCCAGCTCGATGATATCGTCTGGTACATTGATGTTTTTGAGGTGTACGCGCGCGCCAACTTCATCCAATACATCAATGGCTTTATCTGGCAGCAACCTGTCTGTCATGTACCTGTCGCTTAACTTCACACAAGCGTCGATGGCATCCTGGGCATAATCCACGTTGTGGTATTCTTCATACCTCGATTTGATATTATTCAGAATCTGTATGGTTTCATCCACTGAAGGCGGCTCTACAAGCACCTTCTGGAAACGCCTGTCAAGTGCCCCATCTTTTTCAATGTGCATGCGATATTCATCCAATGTAGAGGCACCAATACACTGAAGTTCACCCCTTGATAAAGCAGGCTTGAAAATGTTAGACGCATCCAGGGAACCGCTTGCACCACCGGCACCAACAATTGTGTGAATTTCATCGATGAAAAGAATAACGTCACGGTTTTTTTCAAGTTCCGTCATGATAGCCTTCATCCGCTCTTCAAACTGTCCGCGGTATTTTGTTCCTGCAACCAAAGCTGCCAAATCCAGGGAAACAACACGTTTATCAAACAACACACGTGAAACTTTCCGCTGTACAATACGCAATGCAAGCCCTTCAACAATGGCAGTTTTACCAACGCCAGGCTCTCCAATCAGGATAGGATTATTCTTCTTCCTTCTCGAAAGTATTTGTGAAACACGCTCAATCTCTGCTTCTCTTCCAACTATCGGATCAAGTGAGCCCGATTCAGCCAGTTTGGTAATATCCCTGCCAAAATTATCCAACACAGGCGTTTTACTTTTGCCTCCAGCTTGTGCAGTTTTAGCTTTTTGTTGGGTACTTTTTTTCTCTTCATCAAACTCTTCCTCAGGTTCGTCAGAGAATTCGCTTTTTACATCATTGCTTCTTACCACGCCCAGCTCATTTCGAAACAAATCGTAATCCACTTCAAATTGATTCAGAATCTGAGTGGCTATATTCTCTTTGTTTTTTAGTATTGAGAGCAAGAGGTGTTCAGTTTCAACCATGGGACTTTTCAGCGCCTTGGCTTCCAATACGGTGACGCGGATAACTTTTTCTGCTTGTCTTGTTAACGGCAAGCTGTTGATATTCTGGATATTCTTACCGGATTTATCCTTCACCGCCATTTCAACTTCCTTCCGAAGTTCATATAAGTCTACATTTAGGTTCTGCAGTACTTTAAGTGCTGTATTTTCACCTTCCCTGATAACACCGAGAAGCAAATGTTCCGTGCCAATAAAATCGTTTCCCAACCTAAGCGCTTCTTCCCTGCTGTAGGAGATGATTTCTTTTACCTGTGCTGAAAAATTATTATCCATAGTAGGTAAGATTTACGTGTCTGTACAATAATAATGAATTATTCCCAAACCCAAATGAGGTATATTTGTTCAATTGACCCCATAAATTGATTTACATGTTAAAAGTCAAAATTGATACCAAGGAGATATTTCATGTCATTTGCATAGAAGAAACCCTGCTTACTGCTAATATGGCAGAAAAATTGGATGAATTGGTTGAGAAATTGCAAGATGATGACGAAAAAAGTCTGGTTATAGACCTCAAAAATGTTGAACAAATAGACATAACAGTTCCTGAAAACTTCATGCTGTTGCACAACAAAACCTACAGTAAAAGCAAATCCCTTGTATTCTGCAACGTTAATGTTGCAGTTAAACAGGTTATAGATGCCCAAACAGAGCCAGAGGCACTTAACATCACACCAACGGAATCAGAGGCCTGGGATATTGTACAGATGGAGGAAATTGAGCGAGAACTTGACATGGATATTTAACTTTTACTGACATGTTCGCAGTCACCATATTAGGAAACAATTCAGCACTTGCGATGCACGACAGGCATCAGACAGCTCAGGTTGTCAT
>JBDLTO010000038.1:0-3635 GCA_039805815.1 Bacteroidota bacterium
CTGACGGGGTCACGAAAACCACTGTAACTGCTGTTATGGTGGTTTTTTTATGCTGCTACTGTAACATTTTACCCTCTTTTGTTACACGAATGTTACAATACTCTTAACACCTCAGAAATCATCGTGTAAGATGAACGTGCATTTTATCTGAAACCAAAATGGGTGAAATAAATGTTGTACAAAAAGGGCGGTTGCAATGGACTATTGGATAATCAATTTCTGTGTTGTTGTTCTTTGTGAAGAAATAATATGAAGCATATACATACCCGGCTTCAATCCTACCGTAGAAAGCTTAGTTGTGAATTCAAATTTCCTTTTCAGCAATACCTTTCCTTCCTGGGTGTAGAGTAAACAAAGTATGCTACCCTTATCATTTGTATTGATGGTAAAACTGCTTCCCTGTCTGACCGGATTGGGATAAAAATCATGATCAGCTGAAAAAGAATTTCCCACCATCGGTTTTATTTTAGCCATCACCCCGATTTTTTGTGCCACCGGTTGAACTTTGTTGCGGTATCGTCTCAGGATCAGACCGTTGATGGAAACTTGACTTCCCAGGGCATACAAATCCAATGTAATGGAATTGTTGGCATCGGGAACAAGACCTCGAATAATGCCTTTCCGGTAGGTATTGGCTAAGTTTGCTGCAAGATTCATGGGACTGCCGTTGCAGTCTGTTCCATTTGTCCATACTCCGAGGAAGAAAGTTGGATCGTAAAAAGAATAACTTCCCAGAAATTCTAATTCATAAGCATAACTCCTGTCTAGATTATTGAACTGCAATTGCGACCATGCTGTAGATGAAGTGCTCACATTCCATCCATCAGACGAAACCTCTGATGGATACGCTAGACCTGAAGTGGTACCTAAAGTGGAAGATGCAGTAAAGGGTTTGGTTAGTGATAGGGTTGCCACAGTTGCGTTTCCCAGGGTGTCGGTCAATGCTATTGATGACCCAGTAATAGATGTATAATAAAACTTATTCCAGCGATTGTTGGTTTTTACTGCACCTACAGGAGCAAAGTCAACGGGTAACACCTGGTCAATTGAATCCCTCGCAAAGGATTGTTTCAGATAAGCCATACGGCTATATGGAGATGTATACCCATTGCTGTACTGAATCCTAAACCGATAGGCATTCCAAAAATTATTCAATCTCGGATATTTCTTGTCGGTAATTGTGACATCAGTAATCTGATCAAGCACCTGCCAGCTTGATGGCGTTGAAGCACTGTCTGGAACGACGCCCTGTTCAACCTGAATCAAACTCACTTTACCTGTCATATTCTGGAAATAAGCATCAAGTTTATTGATTACCTGCTGGGTAATAACTGCATGGCCGGAATCATTGAAATGAATCAAATCACCATTTGCAAAAAGCGGATTTATTTTAGCAGGATCAGATGATAGTGAATCTCTCAACAAGTTAAAAGTGTTAATCAGAAACTGTTCTGGAATTGAATCCTGAAATAGCTGATTGGATATCGAAAGATCTTGTTTTCTAGCATTGCTGAAATCATCACGTGGATTGGGAGACATAATAAAGCATGGTATTCCTGAGTAGGCGGCATACCTGAATAGCTTCATAATATTGTCTCTAAATTGTTGCGGGGTCAATCCTGCACTGATATCATTTGTCGGGAGTCCAATAATTATTGCATCCGGCCTGATGGACAGTGCAGATGTAATGTTCTGTTGTACCTTCACATTAACAGACGATCCCCATGGTAACACGTTGGTAGTATTATATCCGGCTGTTGAAAGATTAACAAACTTTCCATTGAAAGTATTCAACCAAGATTGCAGTTTCCCCGGGAAGGATTTGCTCCAGCTACTTGCACCCGTTCCGCTCATGGTTGAACTGCCTAGCCCAACAATCACAATGGAATCCGTTAATTGAAATCGGCTTCTGCCAAATTTTAAGTCAACCACCGCCCCACCATCAGTAACCTGTAGCATCAATCCTGAACTGTCTGTTTGATTAGAAACTATGTTGGTGACATTCACCTGAAACTGATCGGCAATGCAATTACTGCCATCAGTGACAGAGTAGGAACTGGATGCGGGAGGTGATACCGAAATACTTCTGGTTGTTGCTCCATTAGACCACAGATAGTTTCCTACCCAAGAAGCGGTAAGTGTTGCTGAACTCCCTTTGTTAATGGTCTGTATAATGTTCTTACCAACAGATTTCATGATGGTAAAGCGGTCAGCTACTGTACCATTTCTATGCAAAAACTTTGCATCCAAACGATTGCCTTCTACTTCAAAATAGAACATACCGCCATCATCAATGGAAAAAGGCATTGCATCATGTGGAAAACTGAGCTGAGTTCCTCCATCTGCACCTGAGGAACCGGAGACTACATAAACAGTACCATGCTTTTCTTTCAAATCAGATACTACATAGGGACAGGAATTAACTGAACCATCATACTTGGCAGATGAAGTACTTACCGTATGTAAATTTGAATTAAAAGTTGCCTCATATCCATAATGATTTTTCAAAAGATAGGAACGCTCATAATTATGACTATGACCACAGAGAATTAGATCCACACCATATCTCTCCAAGATGGTCAATAAATTCTCACGCATACTTACCAATTCAGCTTCATTATCTGAGTTGTGACTACCCATAGTAAAAGGAGGGTGGTGCCAGTATACCACAACCCAAGGCCTGGTATTGGCTGCAAGATCATTTTTTATCCATTGCACCTGTGCTGAGGTGGTGTCATACAACCGATATTGGTTATTGGTTTCTCTACCATAGGAATCCAGACTGAGAAAATGAACATTACCCCAGTTGTATGAATAATAGGCCTTGGTTCCAGAAGCAACACCACCACACTCGGCGTTGGTAGGAACAGTAAAATTACGATAGTATGAGAAAGCAACGTCGCCCTGCACACCTAAGCTATTATTTGCATAATCATGATTCCCAGGTGCTGGGAACAATACATGATTCTTTAAAATGTTTGAACCATAAGGTGTAAAAAACTCCGCCTGATACTCCTCATCCGTTCCTAAATTATAGGCATTGTCGCCCAACAGCAGCATCAGATCAGCTCTATTGGATGTAGTATTACTCAGATAAGATTGTAAACTCAATGTCCTGAAACTATTTTGATCTCTACCGCAATCTCCAAAGACGGAAAATGCCATACGGCGTGAAGTATTTGCAGGTGGCGCAGTCCTGAAATAATTGTCAATCCCAGACTGCAAAATAACATTCGCATTGCCTATGGCATAACTGTAACGCGTATCCGGCAAAAGACCAGCTATACGAACAACATGATCAGTATTCAATGCTGAACTGACCACTGAATCTGTGAAAATTCCATTGGGAAGTCCCACCTTTACTTTGGAAGTCGTTGCCACATCTGTCCTCCAACGCAACACTACTGAATTTTCATTAGCCATTTGCAAGTAGGGAACACGAATCAATTGTACTGAACCTCCTCCCGGGTTTACTGCAGTAGTGGTAAATTCCAGATCAAAAGATAAATCAGAACTTGTTCCTGCATTTTGATGAATCTCAACAGCGATAGTATTTGTGCCTTGAACAAATGATGTAACCGGAACGGAAAGACTATTGATCGTATTTCCATCATCGGATGCTGCAGCGGAAGCAA
>JBDLTO010000039.1:0-4606 GCA_039805815.1 Bacteroidota bacterium
ATGATTTTTTCCTTTCCCAAGGTTCCGTGTTGGCCAACGGGAGTCGATTTAGCGATACGAGAAGATTCGGTCTGAATGTGCGCTATAATTTTGGCATCCGCAGAAAGGAAAAGGAAGAGGGCATGATGGAACAGATGGGTAATATTCCGCAGCAATAGGATGTGTTTATTTTATCTAAATTCCATATTCATTAAAGGGTAAATAAATGGGTAATATCGACTGGACTGGTGTTTGGGTTACTGCAATCATGTATGCCATTTTCATGCTGATTGGTTGGTTTGCCTCCAAAAAAGTCAAGACTGGCAGTGCATCAGAACTATTGGTTGCCGGCAGGTCATTGCCTTTACTGATGGCAACACTCACCATGACAGCCACTTGGGTGGATGGTGGTTATATTTTGGGAACGGCAGAGAGCACATTCACCAGTTTGGCATTAGCCTTGCAGGGAGGGCTAGGTTTTGGACTTAGCCTCATTGTGGGAGGTGTATTTTTTGCGCGTGTCATGCATCAGAAAGGATATACAACTTTCATTGATCCTTTTGAAGAGCGCTTTGGAAAAAAGTGGGCTGCAGTCCTGTCCATACCCGCCATTCTTGGTGAATTATTTTGGAGTGCCGAACTGATGGTGGCTATTGGAGCAACATTTGGCGTCATTCTGAATGTGGATTTGACAACTGCCATTATCATTTCTGCAGGAATTGTGACATTGTATACGATGATTGGCGGTTTATGGGCAGTTGCTTATACTGATGCTTTTCAGTTGCTGCTCATACCGGTTGGACTGATTCTGGCCATCCCCTTTATTTTGCATTTCACAGGTGGTGATCTTACAACGACATGGTCTAATTACAAAGCCTTGAAAGGAGATGCTGCAGTTGCTGTTCCACCAATGCATGTAGATTCCTTTTGGGATGTGCATGGAATTATTTCCTGGTGGGATACTTCATTCATGCTCATTTTGGGCGGTATACCGTGGAACTGCTATTTTCAACGGGTATTTTCCAGTAAAACGTCTGGGATTGCGAGAAACCAATCCATTTTTGCAGGTATTATAACCATCCTCATGACCATACCGCCTTTGATTTTAGGTATGGAAGCTGTTGTGTATTGGAAAGGTAATCTGACTGAACCTGCACTTTCTGTGCCTTTGTTGTTTGAAAATCTGGTACCCCGTTGGGTGGCACTTTTTGGATTGGCTGCTATAGTGGGCGCAGTGACTTCCAGTTTCAGTTCATCCATTCTTTCTGCAGGATCGATGTTTTCATGGAATTGGTATCTGAGACTGATTTCGCCCAAATCCAACTTGAATAAGGCATCTTCAGTAATTCGCATTGCTATTCTTGTATTGGGATCAGCAGCTGTGTTTATTGCCCTCAAGGTTCAAAGTGTACAGGCTTTGTGGTATTTTACGAGCGACCTTGTTTTTGTACTGTTGTTTCCGCAATTGGTTATGGCATTGTTTGATAAGAAAGCAAACAGGACGGGCTCAATGGTTGCGTTTTTTGTTTCCCTGTTTTTGAGGGGGTGTGGTGGTGAACCATTATTTGATATCCCTGCTTTGGTTCATTATCCGGAATGGTGGCCCACAAGAGTAGTTGCAGCTATGGCTGGTCTTATTCTACTACCACTTGTTTCAAGATTAGCAACTTATTTCAAATAATTCCAAAAAAAAGGATCCCATCGGGGATCCTTTTACAAATGGTAAACTGAGTAATCAGTTTCCTAAGAAGTTATTTGGGAAGTACTACAGCGTCAATTACATGCACTACGCCATTACCAGACTTTAAATCAGCAGCAACAACAGTAGCAGTGTTTCCGTTTTCATCGGTCAAAATCACTTTACCATCTTTCAATGATCCTGTGAGTGTACCACCACTAACCGTTTTGATTTTTGCAGACCCGTTACCTGCTTGAATGGCTTTGACAACAGCAGCAGCATCCAAATTACCAGCAACCACATGGTAGGTCAATACTTTAACAAGGGTAGACTTGGCTTCAGGCTTCAACAGTGACTCTACTGTTCCAGCAGGAAGTTTGGCAAATGCTTCATTGGTTGGCGCAAATACAGTGAAAGGTCCCGCGCTTTGCAAAGTTTCAACCAATCCACCGGCTTTTACAGCGGCTACCAATGTAGAGTGTGCCGGTGAACCTACGGCTATATCAACAACAGTCTTTTGGGCAAAGGTTTGAGAAAAGGCAGTAACAGCGAACAAAGACAGCGCCAGAATTTTGATCTTCATGTTTTTTATTTTCCTAAACTGCATTTCGTCAATAAAGTTCAACATGACTTGTTAAAGCGTAACCCGATTTTGTCAAAAATTTAATTGGTCGATACAGACTAACTGTATTTTTCTAGCAGGTAACCCATTAGAATAGAAATATATTTCTAGTATCACATTATTTTATCAAAAATACTAGTAATTTTATCTGATTTAGAAATATATTTCCAATGAGTAATCATCAAATTGGTAACATCATCCATGAAAGAAGAGCTTTTTTGAATTTAACTCAGAAAGATGTTGCTGAAATGGCTGGCATCACTTTTAAGTCGATTTCGGAAATAGAGTTAGGTATAAGGAATCCATCGTTAAACACGTTAAATAGCATTTTAGAAGTGCTGGGGTTGGAGTTAACAGTTCAAATTAAATCAATGAACGGATGAAAGCAGGTGTATATAATAACAACATTTTTACCGGAATATTGGAAAAAAGATTGGATGGTACATATTCATTTGAATATGACAAAGTGTACTTACAAAATGAAAGAAATCCATCTATTAGCTTGACCTTACCAAAGAGCATAATTAGGCATGAATCTGATAAACTGTTTGCTTTTTTCTTTGGTTTATTGTCGGAAGGCGTTAATAAAAATATTCAATGCAGGATGTTGAAGATCGATGAAAATGATCATTTTGGCAGATTGCTATTGACCGCAAAGGAGGATACTATTGGAGCGATCACATTAAAACCATTATAAAATGATTTGCTTAGGATGCTATAAAAAAATTGATAAAAAAGAATACTGCCTATCGTGTAGAAAAAAACTATTTGATGGCAAGCGGGTATCTACCATGTTGGAATTTGATAGGCCAAAGGCAGAAAATATGGCCATTTATAATGAGCACTCAAAAAATATGTCGATTTCCGGTGTGCAGTTAAAATATTCACTTCGATTAACAAATAACAAACTCGAATTATGTGAAAAAAAAGGTCAATATATTATTAAGCCTATACCAACAGCTGACCACTTGGAAATGATGGAAGATGCCCCAGAAAATGAGCATTTGACCATGCAGATTGCTTCTCAACTATTTAATATCAAGACCGCCCACAATGCTTTAATTTATTTTAAAGACAATACGCCCGCCTACATCACAAAAAGATTTGATGTGAAAGGGGATGGAACAAAATATTTGCAAGAGGATTTTGCACAATTAACCAATAGAACGAAAGATACCCATGGCGAAACGTATAAATATGAGGGTAGTTATCTTGAAATTGGTGAATTAGTAAAAAAACATGTACCAGCTTCAATGGTAGCCATTGAGCGATTGTTTAAAATAGTTTTGTTCAATTATATTTTTTCAAACGGGGATGCGCACCTTAAAAATTTCTCTTTAATCCGAAACGATTTTGGTGAAATGGAATTATCACCTGCTTATGATCTCATGAGTACAATTATTCACACGCCAATTGAGCAGGATACAGCATTGGATTTGTATCAAAATGATTTTGAATCTGAGTATTACGCTACTTATGGACATTATGGCAAAATGGATTTTATCGAACTGGCAAAGAAACTTGATATTGTTGAAGTAAGATATAGAAGAATTATCAATGAGTTTATTGAAAATGAATCAATAGTCTATGCATTCATTAAGAACAGCTCTTTGTCAAATAAAGCTTTAGATGCATATACAAGAAATTTTAAAGCAAAGATTAATAGGTTTACTTAAACTGAAACAGTTAATAGGAAATAGGTTTTTCTTAATATGATAGTAGGCTTGTTTTTTTCTTACCTTTCATCTATGAGAAAAGCAATTATCCTTCTGTTTTCAGCTCTGTTCATGAATCCTGATGTTCATGCCCAAGATGAAACTCTTGCCGTCAAGGCGATCATTCAGCAGCTTTTCGACGGCATGCGCAATGCTGATTCGATTTCGATTGCTTCCGTTTTTGCTCCCAACGCCATCATGCAGACAATTGTTGTTGACAAAGATGGCAACACGGCAGTTAGACAAGACAAGGTCGCGAATTTTGTTTCGTTCGTAGGCAAACAGGCCAAAGGGGCCGCTGATGAACAGATTACATTTGAAACCATCAAGATTGATGGTGCACTTGCCATTGTATGGACTCCCTACCGATTTGTCTATAATGGCCAGTTCAGCCATTGTGGTGTCAATTCATTTACATTGGTCAAGTTGCCTGACGGTTGGAAAATCAATTACCTCATAGATACCCGGCGAAAGTCTGGTTGCGACTGATGATCGGCCTGCAGGCCTTCTTTTTTGGTTTAATTGCTGCGCAGCTTCTGATTGAATGATGCCTGTTGGATGAATGGTCCAACAATTTGGAATTTGTGGTGTTTTAATGCTACCAAACACAAA
>JBDLTO010000040.1:0-3413 GCA_039805815.1 Bacteroidota bacterium
ATGAAACCACTGGTGCATTTCCTGAACAGGTCATTGGACTAGTACTTTGCGCGCCAGTCCCACAGCACAATATCCCATCCGATGCCCCCATAAGTCAAGGTGTCAATCACCTGAAAACCGCTTTTTTTATGTGCTTTGAGGGAGCGGGTATTTGCCTGGGCAACATCTGTAACGAGGTATTCATAACGATCTGCATAACAATCTTTAAAGTGATTGTAAAGCCGCTGAACCAGTCCCAATCCCCTGAATTCCTTGGCCACACAAAGCTGGCCTACCACCACATAATCCGACTCACACAACAGACGCCCTCCATAACTGGTTCTGTCAATTGTATTGAACAGATCAGCCATCAGTTCATGTCCCGCTCTCATAGTTTGGGTTGTTACCATAGCATAACCCACCACTTCATCGCCCGCTTTGGCAATCACACTCGGTGCATCAGCATTCATGGCTTCCAGGTATTCCATGGTATACGACGCAGTAAGAAATCCTTCTGATGCAGCTTCTTCGTCTGATATATGCAGACGCAGGTTCAGGTTTTGTAATTCTTTGATTGCTTTGATTTCCTCAGATATTGTAACCAATTTCACTTCCGGAATGCCCATTGCATAAAATTAAACCAATTTTAGTAGCAGGATGCCGATTGTAAAACGCATTTTTGGAAATCTGATCGATTTATCGTAATATTGCGATTAATATGGGTGCTTCAAAGACAGCAGACTATGCAGCAATGGAAATGGACCTTGCCAGGTACAGCAAAGCACTGTCTCATCCTGCACGTGTTGCCATTCTTCAATTATTGCAGGAAAGGAAAACATGTATATGCGGTGACATCGTGGAAGACCTGCCCATTGCACAGTCCACCGTATCTCAGCACCTGAAGGAGCTCAAACAATCCGGACTGATAAAGGGAGAGATAGATGGCACATCGGTTTGTTACTGCATCGACGAATCAGAATGGAAAAAAGCAACACAACTGCTGCGGTCTTTTTTTGAGGGATTTGAACTTAACGGAAACACATGCTGCTAAAATTTTAAATCAATAACTTATGCAAACCGAAGAACAACTGAAAGAGATTGTCAGAAAAAAATACAGCGAGATTGCCTTGCAAGACAAGGATACGAATATGTCGTCATGCTGCGGTGCAGGCGGATGTTCCACGGAAGTGTACAATATCATGTCTGACGACTACACCAACCTCGCAGGATATAATGCAGACGCAGATCTCGGGCTGGGTTGCGGACTGCCTACGCAGTTTGCACGCATCAAACCAGGGGATCTGGTAATCGACCTGGGAAGCGGGGCTGGTAATGACTGTTTCGTTGCAAGACATGAAACGGGAGAAACAGGCAAGGTAATAGGAATTGATTTTACACCTGCCATGATAGACAAGGCAAGGGCCAATGCAGAAGCAAGAGGATTCAACAATGTAGAGTTCAGGCAGGGTGATATCGAACATATGCCTGTAACTGCAAATAGTGCAGATGTTATCGTAAGCAACTGTGTGCTCAACCTTGTCCCCAATAAACATGGCGTTTTCAGTGAGATTTTTCGTGTGCTTAAACCGGGCGGACATTTCAGCATTTCAGACGTGGTTCTCGTAGGTGCACTTCCTGATGGATTACGCAAGGATGCGGAAATGTATGCCGGCTGTGTTGCTGGTGCCATTCAGAAAGAAGTATACCTCGAATTGATTCATGCAACAGGATTTCAAAATATCAGCATCCAGCAAGAAAAACCAATTATCATACCGGATGACATCCTCGTCAATTACCTGACTGCTGCTGAAATCAACGATTTTAAATCAGGAAGTACAGGCATATTTAGCCTTACTGTTTACGCACAAAAACCAGTTTCACAAACCAGTTGTACGCCAGGAGGCGGATGCTGTTAAAAAAATAAAGATGAAAAAAATACTCATACTCTGTACAGCCAACAGCTGCCGCAGCCAGATAGCTGAAGGATATTTCCGAAAATTCGCAGGAGACAAAGCTGAAATTTACAGTGCAGGCGTATATTCAACAGGAGTCAACTCCAAAGCGGTAGCTTCTATGCTGGAAGATGGCATAGACATATCAGGACATACTTCCAATGCCATGGAAGAATACAAGGACATCGATTTCGACTATGTGATCACTGTATGCGACAACGCCCGGGAGAATTGTCCGTTCTGGCCTGGTAATTCCATCCACATCCACCATGCCTTCCCAGACCCAACTCATGTTATAGGTTCCGAAGCAGCTGTTAATGAGGCATTTGCTGCAACAAGGAATATGATCAAGGAGTATGCACAACAATTTGTGGCTGATCACCTGTAGGCTAAAAGACTACCTCAGGGACATTGATTTTTTGGGTAAATTCACGGATACATTTTGATGAATGCCATGAAAAATCTACACCACTACCAACTGCAACTCACATGGACGGGCAATAACGGACAAGGTACTGTCGGGTATACCGCATATGAAAGGACACATACCCTTTCTATACCTGGAAAACCAATAATCATGGGATCATCAGATCCCGTGTTCAGGGGAGACCCCTCCATGCATAATCCCGAAGAACTTTTGCTCGCATCACTCGCCTCCTGCCACATGCTCTGGTACCTACACCTGTGCGCAGAACACGGCATAATTGTAACAGATTACACCGATAACCCAACAGGTACTATGCAGGAGTCTGATAATGGGAGCGGACGGTTCACAGAAGTTACATTGAGACCGACCGTGATAATCCAAAACGAAAAAATGTTGGAAAAAGCAAAGAGTTTACATAAATCCGCCAATCAATATTGTTTTATCGCCAACTCGGTTAACTTTGCGGTCCATCATGAACCCATCTGCAAAACAGATGGATAAAACAATTATATGGCTGTAAAACCACAAAGAATAACAGTAGCTGCTGAAATAAATGCACCCCTTCAAAAAGTATGGGATGCCTGGAGTAATCCTGAAGCCATCAAACAGTGGAACCAGGCTTCTGAGGACTGGCATACAACAGAAGCGGAAAACGATCTCTGTGAAGGCGGACAATTCCGTTTCCACATGGCCGCAAAAGACGGGAGTGAGGGATTTGACCTCAAGGGAACGTATACTGCAGTTGATGAACTGGAATACATTGAATACGAAATGGAGGATGGCCGCCAAGTGGGCATCAGCTTCAATGAGGAAGATGGTGTCACCAGCGTTACTGAAACCTTCGAAGCGGAGAACCAGCACTCACCTGAAATCCAACAAGCCGGATGGCAAGCCATCATGAACAGCTTCAAACAGTTTGTGGAAAGCCATTAAAATCTATTTTCCTTTCCAAGAACATGTTAACAAACAAAAAAATCCTGGTTGGCATAACCGGCAGCATTGCCGCATACAAAACAATAACCCTCGTAAGACTGCTCGTTAAGGCTGGGGCTGAA
>JBDLTO010000041.1:0-10297 GCA_039805815.1 Bacteroidota bacterium
CAAGTGTTCTCATGAAAGCTACAATGGCTGCTTCTTGCGCTGGGGTAAGACCAAGACCTCCTACATGTTCAACATCGAGGTTTCCAGTGTATTCAGGGGCTGACCATCCAGCACCGGCCACGTCTCTGGTGTTGTAGAAGTGTACTACTTCCTCGAGTGTCCTGAGTGCACCGTTGTGCATGAAGCGCTGTGCCTTACCTACGTTTCGTAAAGTTGGCGTTTTGAATTTACCCATCTCCTGGTTGGCCATGGCTCTCCACTGCGGGTTGGCAGCAGTTGCCAGGAATCCACCCAGACCTAGATCAGGAGAAGCATTGCCACCAGGGTTATTGGCATTTTGTGGTACACCAATGTTGTGGTATGCGAAGTCTGTGAAGAGCTCACCAGCTTGGAAGGGCCTGTTTTTGTTTCCACCTGTTGAGTTGTGGCAGGCACGGCAGTCGGCTTCGTTTAGGAACAGACGCTGACCTTCCAATTCCTGTGCAGTGAGGGTGGCACGTCCGGCCATATAAGCATCCCACTTGGATGTAAATTGGTTCACTTCAGCAGAAGCTTCATATTCTGCGATGGCAAAACCCAGCTTGTCGTAGCTGTCTTGAACCGCTGCAGGGGTGCTGATATTGATATCAGATGTACCGTAAGCAGCTTGCCAGAGGGCGATATAGGCCCTGTTATTCTTCAACTTTGCGAGAACGGCTGCAGGGTTGGCGTGATTCTGCTCTTTGTCTGCCAGGAATGGTCCCTGTGCCTGCTCTGCTGCCGTGCTTCCCAGTCTTGAACCTGTAGCGCGACCGTCCCAGAAAAGACCACCAACAAAGGCTTGGTCAACAGCATCATAAACAAGGTTGGGTGCAAAAGTAGCATAAGCAGCACTTGGTGGCTTCCTGCGGCCGAATGCACCGGCTGGAGCACCTTCGCCGATACCGGCTACGAAACCACGCTTAAAACCTGAAGCGGAAGCAGCACCACCGGTAGGAATGTCACCGAATCCGGAGAAACCAACTTCAGGAGCATGGCAGGAGGCGCATGACTGAACACCTACTGGCTCAGATAAACGTGCATCAAAGAAGATCTGCTTGCCCAACTGTTGAACAGCTGAAAGATTGTTTCTCTTACGGGCGCGGGCATTGTCGATGTTGGCATCAACATCAATGTCTTTCTTACATGAATCTAAAAAGAGAACGGAACAAATTGCAACTGCGAGCGTTTGCAGTTTTCGACTGTGTAACATGTGACTTTAATTTTTTTGTCAGAAAAAAGGTATACAACAGTCTTTCGAAGGAAATGGATAGGAGTAATTGCTATTAGACATGACAAATCTGTGACACAAATCGAAGAAATGCAAGAAAACGTTAAAATATTTTTACATTTGTCTGTGTAAACAATGAATCACCGGATGCAACCGGAAGTCAATCCTCCATATCAGCTGGCACAATAAGAACCGGGCATTTTGATTTTTCGAGGATATGCCTGCTATTGCTTCCCAACGTTAATCCTTTTACAGTTGAGGTACCTTTTTGTCCCATCACAATCATATAAAGATCCATTCTTACAACAGCATCCAAAACAGATTTATATGTTGAAGTATTCACCATGATTTCTCTTTCAGGAATCGGAGTAGGCAGTTCTGAGCCAAAACAAGCTTCTATATAAGCATCCATTTTAGCAGAAGCCTGAAGAATAGCTTCATTTTGCCAAACGGTCAGGTCTTCAGTAGAGGGTTGCTTGCTGAAAATCGGATGTTCACAGACATGGTAGATCATCAGCCTTGTTTTGGGGATATGCAATAAATCAACGGCTACGCGTAATGCTTTGGCTGCATTCTCTGAAAAGTCTGTGGGGTGTAGGATGATCTTAGTGTGGAATCTCATGGATCAAATCTAGAGGTAGCAGCAACTCCAACAAATGATTAAAAAATGTGAGATTCATGAACCTTGTCAGTTTTACAAAACTTAAAAGCAGACATATCTGGTCAAAAGATTATAAAAAAATACGGGCTGCCTGTTGCCAGGCAGCCCGCAAAAACAAATCATCTACATATTAATAACCAGGATTCTGCACTATGATTGGATTAGAAGTTACTTCGGTAGCAGGTACAGGCCAAATGAACCTGAAGTCGCTATACGGAATAGCAGCTTGTGCGGTTACAACTGCTTTACCAAAACCATACTGCGCCAGTGTTGTACCTGTAACACCACCATTGGTAACTTTTGCCGGAATACCAACTGGTCTAACAGCAGCAACAGGATCAACAACAGTTCTGTGGATATCTGGCCAGCGCCTTCCTTCAGCCAGGAATTCAATCCTCCTTTCCAACAAAATAGCCTGTAAAAGGGCAGTTGGAGTTGCAAAACTGGCAATAGTATATTGCTGAGTAGCCACATTGGCAAGAGACCTGTTTCTGACCATGTTAAGCAGGTCTACAGCTCTTGCAGATACTGAAGCAGATGCCCTTGCTTCCGATTCAGCCTGATTAAGCAATACTTCAGCCCAGCGAATGATGGGGGTATTGTCTCCACGGCCAGAATAATCAGTGTACTTGGTTGTCATGATTGCCCTTCCGATTGCTGTACCTCCATTTCTGTAAAGTCCTGACCTTCTGAGGTCATCTTCCAGCCACCCGGTGTTGTTCCAGATAATCGGAGAAACACAAACCAATCCGCGACCAAGCAGATCAGTTGATCCATACATGGCAGCAGGTGCTCCGTTTACTGAACCATTATCGAGCGGATCATTCTTTACAGTGAAAATATTCTCAGCAGTAACACTGTTACCACCTGGAGAACCAAAAGATCCAGCAGGGGTAGCCATAAGCGCATGGTTACCTACGAGGCTTCTTACCGATGCAGGAGATGCCGTATTGAGTGCTGTAGGTATGAGAGTATTACCTGCAGTAATGGCATCAGCCCACCTTCCCATGTGCATGAGAACCCTTTGCTTGAGCGCAATGGCAGCAGACTTTTGTGCACGGTAAATCGGACCAGCACTGTTTGTTACGGGAAGGTTTGTTTCTGCAAAAGCAAGGTCTTCAAGCAATTTGCCATAGCCTGCAGCTACTGTAGGTCTTGGCTCTTTTTGCAATTTCTCCAAAGTGGCACTGCCTGTTACAGCATAATCCCTGTAAGGTACTCCCAATGCCGAACCTGCACCGTCAAGGAAAGGTCTGGCAAAGTGTATGAGCAATTCATGGTGTCCAAGTGCACGCAGGAAACGGCACTCGGCTTCGTATTGAGTAGCTATTGCACTTGTCAATACGCCAGATCCAGCAGCCTTTCTGAAACCCTCAATGGCAATGTTTGCCTTATTGATCATGCTGTAGGTATTATCCCACATAGACACGTTATTGGCTGTAGCAGGAGTATAAGTACCCTGATAGGTAATCTGGTAAAAGGCCTGGAGGTTAACCATATCCTCGCCCCTGTTATCGCCTTGTTCAATGGTAGCCGCGCCAAAGGGATAACCACGACCGGCAAGACTTGGTCCACCAGTCTGGGCTGCATCATAAACACCATTTAACGCAAGGTCTGCCCTTGCTTGTGTGGTGAATACGCTTTCGTCTGTAAATGCGGAATAGGGTTGCTGATCAAGCACCTTGGTGCAACTTGCAGCAGCAATAACTGCAACTGCAAGCAGGGTACTTTTAGTGAAGAATTTTATGAATCTCATTGTTTTCTTTTTTTGATGTTTGAATGGGTTATCGTTAGAATCCAACGCTGAGACCAACAGCAAGGATGCGCAGGCTTGGAGAAACAGCATTATCCTGTCCGGCCTGACTTGCATTATCAGGATCAAGTCCTGAGTACTTGGTGAAAGTCAACAGATTTTGTCCCTGCGCAAAAATGCGAGCGCTTTTGATATAGCCATTTGAACCTGACAGTGCTTTGGAGCCGATATTGTAATTCAAAATCACGTTCTGCAAACGGATATAATCTCCCTGCTCAACAAATCTTGAAATGGCTGCACCAGTTTGGTTTACTGTTGCGCTTTGTGCATACCTCAAACGGGGTACATCAGTTACATCTCCAGCCTTCTGCCACCTGTCTAGAATTTTCACGCTGTTGTTGTGGAAATTCTGGCTAAGCAAGGCTTCCTGTTCGGTGATATTCATGATTTTATTTCCACCCTGGAAACGGATCATGACTTCGAGCGACAGGTTTTTGTAGCGGAAGTTATTGGTAAAAGCGCCAAAATAAGTTGGCAGACTTGATCCAAGATTAACCTTGTCTGCATCAGTGATTGATGTCTGATTGGCAGTAGTCATAGCCCCATCATTTTTGTCGTTTGCAAAATAGTATGCGCCATTAACTGTACTTCTTTGAACCAGCTTGCCATCGGCTTTCAGATACATGGGATTGCCTGTTGCGGTGTTAACACCCATGTACTGCCATCCCCATATATAGTTGAGTGATTGCCCAACTTCAATCCTGTTGTAAGCGCCCGGAATTGTATTTACAGGTACCCCACCAATAGAGTAGAGTGAAGTGATTTCATTCTTCAGGCTGGTGTAGTTGGCGTTGAAACTCCAGGTGAAATCCTTTGCACGGATGATATCACCACTCAAACTGAACTCCAGACCATTGTTGCGAGCAGTACCGATATTCTGACTGATGCTGTTACCCGGTATACCGGCAGAGTTAGGCGTAGGAACTGCAAAAACGAGTTGATCAATATCATTCAGGAACCAGTCTGCCACAAAAGTAAGGCGGTTATCCAACAGTCCTAATTCAATACCTACATCAAACTTCTTGCTTCTCTCCCATTGAAGAGCGGCATTTCCGATAAGGTTTGGTGCGAGACCAGGGATATTTCCATAAGGAGCAGAACCAAAAGTACTCAGGTAAGGAAAACCTCCGAGCTGGTTACCTACAATGGCATAGGAACCCTTCAGTTTCACGTCACTGAATGTATTACTTAAAAAGGCACTGTTCTTCCAGAAACCTTCTTCTGAAATTCTCCAACCAGCTGATCCACCAGGGAAGATACCATATCGGTTATCGGGTGCAAGTGAACTTTGTCCATCCCTTCTCACAGATCCCTGAAGGAAGTACCTGCTGCGGAAATCATAGTTCAACCTGCCAAAAAGAGAATGGAAACCACTCACACCATATCCACCACCAGCAAACTGCAAGGCACCTGAACCGCTGATGACGTTTTTCTGCTGGAAGAAAGGATCAGACAACTGTTGCAGCGAACCTGAAACATTTCTGCTGATGTCTTCCTGCACCTCATGTCCTGCTGTAAGGTAAAGGTTATGTCCACCTTGGAAAGACTTATTGTAATTCATGTAGTTCTGCCATACCATCCGCTGATATTGCTGTGCGGCATTGTACACATAGCCTCTTGAGCTGAATCCATCACCATGCACAGAACTCCAGGAGATATAAGAGTAATCGTTCAGGAAGTCAAAGTTGAAAGCAGACCGGATTTTGAGGCCTTTAAGCGGACTAACCTCAACATAAAGGTTGTTATTTACCCGGAGCTTGTCTGATGAATACGCGTTGTTCCTAAGTGTGAAAGCCGGATTGGTATAGTTGTCATCAACAGGATTCGTGTTAGGCCCCAGTCCAACCTGGTTAAGGGCCGGGAAACGAATATTGAATCCTGTAGCATTATTGGGATCGAAAGGATTCACATTCGGCAACATTCGCAGGGCAGATGCCATACCACCACTCAAGGCATTGGTACCATTGTTCTGGTCATTATCTATCTGCCTGGATAGCGTGAGGTTATTGCCAATTTTTACATACTTATTGATTTCATTGTCAAAGTTGAACCTGATGCGGTAAGCGTTATTTTGGTTGGAAATCAATACACCTTTCTGATCACTGTAATTGAGTGAGAAAAAATAGGTACTTTTTGAAGTTCCCCCTGAAAAACTCAGGTTCTGCTGCATGTTCATCACATTCTGATTCATTACAATCTTCTGCCAGTCATAGGTATTATCTCCCGCAGCCGCCCAGTTTCCAAGACCTTGATTGGTCCTTTTCTCATTGGCGATTTGAACAAATTGATCATTATTGAGGAGGTCATATGTTTTGAATGGAGAAATGAAACCATAAGTTGCATCATAATTGATCTTCATCTTACCAGTCTTTTCTCCTTTTTTGGTTGTGATCAGGATTACACCATTAGCGGCACGAGAACCATAGATAGCCGTAGCAGAGCCATCTTTAAGCACCTCAATATTCTCGATGTCATTGGGGTTGATGTCACCCAATGCATTTGAGTTTGTGGCAGCTGCGAGGTTACCTGAAATAAATGGAACACCGTCTACCACAATTAAAGGGGATTGATTTCCGGTAACAGAATTGATACCACGAATACGGATTCGGGCGGGAGTACCTGCATCACCACCAGAAGAAACAACCTGAACACCTGCAGCACGGCCAGCAAGCTGCCTGTCAACAGAAGGTGTCACCAGTTGCGCAAACTCTTTGGCATCAATCTTAGATGCAGATCCTGTAAAGGCTTTTTTCTGTTGAACACCATAACCCACAACTACAACCTCAGAGAGTGAATTACTTTCGCGGTTCATAGATGCATCAGCACTATTTTTTCCAGCGATTCTCACATCCAGTTCAATGAAACCTACGGAAGTAAATCTAAGTGTACTGGCTTTGGCACCTACCTGAATCGAATAGGTACCTGCATCATTGGTGACTGCCTTGCCAGTTCCGCCAATTTCTGAAACGGTAACACCAGACAAAACTTCACCATTCTCATCTGTAACCTTTCCGGTTACTGTTCTCCCCTGTGCCAGAAGCTCCAGGCTTGCAAATGAAATTGCAAGGAACAACATTAACAGTTTTCTCATGCTTGTTTTTTTTGATTAATTTTTTTTATGTTTAGTATGCAAAATATTAATGTATTTTAATGCATAATATTTACACATAATCTTACAAATATAATTGTTAGAAATACTTAATTGTCATTGTGTAGAAATTTTAGATGACTGAAAAGCAGATAATGCAAATCATTATTAAATTAAGTAGTAGTAATGTTCAACAAACTGAATTAATATGACATTTTTTTGACAGTCTAAAATCGGTATATTTGGATGCCGCATTCCATTTATTACAACCCAACGAATATGCTTTGCCAGCCTGTAAAATCCCAGCCTGCGGGCCGGTTGTTGCTGATTATCCTTTTTTTTGCTTCCTGCAAGAATTTGGAACCCGGAGAAACTGAAATCCGGGAGCTGCCGGAGCAGATCAGCTATAATTTTGATATCCGGCCTATCCTATCAGACAAATGCCTTTCCTGCCACGGTCCGGATGCAAGTAAAAGAAAGGCTGACCTGAGGCTGGATATACCTGAATCAGCCTACCAGGCGCTGAAGGAACACCCCGGAGCCCATGCCATAGTTCCCGGCAGTCCGGAAATGTCTTCTCTCTACCTGAGTATCACTTCCAGAGATTCATCAAAACTAATGCCTCCGCCTTCATCAAACCTGAAGCTCACAAAGCATGAAATAGCCTTGCTGGAAAAATGGATTAAACAAGGTGCAAAATATGAAAAGCACTGGGCTTTTACGCCCATCAGCAAACCTGCTCTTCCAGCGGTTGACAATGAAGCATGGTGTAAAAATGAAATCGACCGGTTTGTCTTAGCCAAACTGGAGCAACAAGACCTGAAACCCAACAAGGAAACGGATAGGGAACGTTTGTTGAAAAGGGTGTCTCTTGACCTCACCGGACTTCCACCCACCCTTGCTCAAATGGATGCCTTCCTGGCTGATCAAAGACCGGACGCATATGAAAAAATAGTTGACCAGTTATTGGAACAACCTGCCTACGGAGAGAAAATGGCATTGCACTGGCTAGACCTCGCGCGTTATGCAGACTCCCACGGATACCAAGATGATGGCTACCGCACCCAATGGCCCTGGCGCGACTGGGTAATACATGCCTACAATAAAAACATGTCTTACCAAGACTTCGTCACCTGGCAGCTCGCCGGAGATTTGCTTCCGAATGCGGGAAAAGAACAATTGTTGGCGACAGCCTTCAATCGGAACCACAAAATCACAGAAGAAGGAGGGGTCATTCCAGAAGAATACAGAACCATGTATGTGAGCGACAGAACCGATCTGGTGGGTAAAGGAATAATGGGTGTAACGCTGGAATGTGCAAGATGCCATGATCATAAATATGACCCATTCTCTCAGAAAGATTACTACCAGTTTTTCGCTTTTTTCAATAACGTAAGGGAAGTGGGTATAGAATCAGTCATTGGTGGACCAGAAACGTACGCCAAACAACCGCTGATGGAAATCAGCAACACCGAAGTCAGGCAACTGCTGCACTTCATCAACAAACCAGATACAAACAGGCTGATCGTATCTGTGATGGGAGACCTAGATACCATAAGACCAACACGCGTCCTGAACCGGGGTCAGTACGACATGCCTGGTGATACAGTTGTACCCGGTACTCCGGCATCCATACTGCCCTTTCCTAAGGCGTATCCTGCAAACCGGCTGGGGCTAGCCAAATGGCTGTTCGATCCAAAACACCCACTCACTGCCAGGTTTTATGTGAACCTGCTTTGGCAGGAATTCTTTGGCAAAGGACTCGTTAAAACTACTGGTGATTTTGGCATGCAGGGAGAACTGCCCAGCCACCCCGCTTTGCTGGACTGGCTCGCCAATGATTTCATACAACACAACTGGAACATCAAAAGGCTCGTGAAAATGATGGTCACCTCCGCCACATACAGGCAATCCGGTGAAATCTCCCCGGATAAACTGGCCAGAGATCCGGAAAACATCTTGCTGGCAAGAGGTCCACGCTACCGAATTGCAGCAGAACTAATCAGGGACCTGGTTTTGAGTAGCAGCGGTCTTCTGAACAAGAGTATCGGTGGACCCAGCGTTAAACCTTATCAGCCACCCGGACTTTGGGAAGGTGCCACTTCAGGGAGGGGCTTGCTTTCGGTATACCAGCAAGACCATGGTGCGCTACTATACAGAAGAGGGATGTATACCTTGATCAAAAGAACAGTACCCCCGCCTTCCATGGTTATTTTTGATGCGAGCAACAGGGATATCTGCGAAGTAAAGCGGCTCAAAACCAATACACCACTTCAGGCGCTGGTGATGATGAACGATCCGGCTGTTCTGGAGGCCTCCAGGGTGCTTGCGGCCAAGCTACTCAGTGAAAAAAACAGTCCCGGCGAGGCCATCAACAAAGCATTCAGAACCATCGTCTGCAGGAAACCTACAGCAAAAGAACTAAAGATCCTGGTAGACTATCATCAACAAATAATGCTGGGGATGAAAGAAGATCAGGCGGTGAAATTACTGTCGGTTGGTGAATATCCATTGCCGGAAAAGAGCAATAAAAGGGAACTGGCTTCGCTGATGCGCATTGTGAATACGATTTATAACCTGGAAGAGACCATCACAAAATCCTGACGGACAATCCATCTCAACAAAAGATTCAACAGCATGGAAAAGGAATTGATTGAACATGGTTTTAGCATGAACCGCCGCCGTTTTTTTACTGGCGTGGGTATGGGTATTGGCAGTATGGCACTGGGTTCATTGCTGATGCCGGACCTGTTAAGCGGCTCAGGCACAACTGAAACTGGCTTGGCACCCGGGATTCCCCATTTTGCACCCAAGGCAAAAAGGGTGATTTACCTGTTTCAGAACGGTGCACCGGCGCAGCAGGAGCTATTCGATTACAAACCACTGCTCCGGGAAATGACCGGGAAGGAAATACCCGCTTCTGTCAGAGGTATGCAAAGGCTGACAGGCATGACGGCCTATCAGTCGTCGCTTCCACTGGTCGGTTCTTTTGTTGATTTCAAGCAGTATGGTCCTTCCAGAGCATGGATCAGTGACCTCATGCCTTATACCGCCAAAATAGCCGATGAGTTATGTTTCATCCAGTCTATGTACACAGAAGCTATCAACCATGACCCGGCACTCACCTTTCTGCAATCCGGTGCCCAGCAGGGAAACAGACCCAGTATGGGGGCTTGGTTGAGCTATGGATTGGGCAGTGAAAACAAAAACCTGCCTGCCTTTACTGTGCTGCTTTCCAGGGGCATAGGAAACGGGCAGGGTGTATACTCCAAATTATGGACAAACGGATTCCTCGATTCAGTGCACCAAGGCGTGCAATTCAGTAAAGGGGAAGATCCGGTCTTATACTTGAAAGATGCAGAAGGACTGAGCCGTGGGGAAAGAAGGGATATGCTAGACAAGCTGGCCGAACTGAATGACCTGTCTTATCAGGAGTTTGGTGACCCTGAAATTGCCTCTCGCATCAAGCAGTATGAAATGGCCTAC
>JBDLTO010000042.1:0-11872 GCA_039805815.1 Bacteroidota bacterium
GATGAAAAGAATGTTTTTCATATAATCATTTTATGTAAAGTCAATTAACTTTCAAACCGCTTCATGTACTTCTCAAATTCCATATACTTCTTGTTCAACTTAGTCGAACTATATTTTAAAGCATCGAAATAACCACCATACCAAACTATGGTTTGCCGGAATTCCTTATGTCGAAAATTATTCATCACCTCTAAAAAATGATAAAATCCGATGATGCCTCCAACATCTTCTGGTGGTGAATTTAATTTACCCCTGACGCAATATGGTAAATACTTTAGTGGCTTGTTGTATTGATTATCTACTACTTTGATGTTGTGAACCCAATAATCTCCAAAATCGTAGATATATTTAAGGCTATCGCCAATTTGTAAGTTCACTTCCTGAAGGGTAATTTCTCTGGCGTTGATACTGGGATTTTCATCCAAGTCTTCGTAAATCTCACCAACCGTGAAATCTTCAACTTTGAATTCAAAGAGATGGCTGTTGTTCCAGCCCATGGCTATTTGTATTACATGATGCAATCGATAAAATGTAAAAGTGGTCGGCACAACAACTTTTCTCCATATAAGAGGTTCGGTGTTGTCAAGAGAGATTTCTAAAACCAATAAATCTGACATAATAAGCGTTTATAAAATCAAATAACCGTTGAATATAGTGAGTTAATTGATTACACTACCTGTTGACCAAATGGCAAAAGAATGTATTTATTTTAGGAATCCTATTGCTGGCCTACTTTGATTTCGCAAAGCATTCTCTTCCTCACAAAGCGAAAATATTTCTTCCTCAGAATTAAATGATATATCAAGCAACCCTTTTACAAACATCTTTTTTCTAATATTTGTTATCTGTCCACCAGTCAATTGAAAACGCTGGTTGATTTCATCAATAACATGATTACCCAATTCAGGAAATGAATTTTTGATGATGTTAAGTCGGACATCCTGCTCTGGTTTTTTAAATTCGATCTTGTACAATAAGCGACGGTCAAATGCTCCATCGAGATGATCTGCCAAATTGGTTGTCGCCATAAATATGCCCTCAAAGTCCTCTAACTCCTGAAGTAAAATGTTTTGAAGAGCATTATTCATCTTGTCAACTGACGAATTTGTATGTATTCGTTTTCCCAAAATAGCATCAGCTTCATTGAATAATAAAATAGGGTCTTGAGAAAATGCTTTTTGGGCTTTTTTGTATTCATCAAACAATCGAGAAAGGTTTTTTTCGCTTTCACCAACCCACTTACTATTGATTTTTGGAATATCAACCATGAAAATATGTCGACCAGTTGCTTTTGCTAACGCCTTAACTGTAGCGGTTTTTCCAGTTCCTGGCAAACCATATAATAAAGCCGTAAAACCTGGTACAAGATTGTGTTTCCGCATTCTCTCAATCAGAGATCTATAGTTCTTTTCCTCCAATGCTGTTTTTAGTGTATCAATTTGCTTTCGCTCCTTTTCATTATAAAACAGTATTTCATTCTCTATTTTTTCGCAATTGATTAAGTTACCCATTCGTGGAGTAAACTCCTTTTTAAAATCAGATTTTAAATAATCCATCAATTGATCCAGGGTTTGATCGGATAATTGAACAAGATTACCCATTATAAAAAATCCATCCGTTTGCACTATATAATTTTCTTTGAACAGAAGGCAGCTATCACTTTTTATAGATTTTTTATATTTAAGACGTTCAGTTGGTATATCAATAACTTCATTGATCATTTTTTCTATATCTACTTCTTCTTCACCATCACTTTGTTCAACACAGATATTTAGAAAAATTAAAAGGTCATATCCCTTTAATTTCTTTTGCTTTCTGAGCCATTTGATTTCTCGAAGCGATTTACAATTATTGATAAGCTGATTTATCTCTTCTACAAGCTCATTTGTCGAAATATGCTCACTCATTCTTAACACTATCAAATCATTGACTTCTAATAAAAAATCACCAAATGTGAGGCATTCTCTCAATCCGAGTAAACTGGCATCGCCCTCTGCCATTGCAGCAGGTACTTTCGGATTTAAATGTACAAATTTGAACTGCCGACTAAATCTTCTACTCTTATTGGTAAGAAAAATGAATTTCTTTTGGGCTAGTTGATCTATAATTTCATCAATATCTGCAAGGGCAGTAACATCTTTCCCAAAATGTGAAATAATACTCTCTTTATTTACAATTTGATCCTTCAGATTTGCATCAATAAAATAACAAAGTAAAATTGCCTCCTCGGTTGATAATCCAAAAAATTGCACTACTGGATCAGCAGTTGTAACAAGAGACTGGACCAATTCCGGGTTAAATGGCGTTTCCTTGACCTTTTCAGAAACTGTTTGTACAGCAAGAAGGAGTGATTTGTAAAGCGCCTTATTTCTCATGGTAAATATTTTTGATCCACCGCAATAATAAGGTAGGGTAGTGAAATTTTATTTCATATCTGCTTCCAAAAATTTCTGATAAATATGAGTAAAAAAGAAGATTGCTTACTACGTCAACCCACAAATTCCCTGAAATTATCCCGGTCTATGTATTTGCCTTCCGCCTGATAGGTTTCCAAAAATGAGGCAGGAAATTTTTTTCGCTTATCCAGCTTCCACTTGAATTCAAATGCAGTAATCTTCCCATCTGATTCTTCAATGTAATCTATCTCCTGTTTCTGTACATTGCGCCAGAAATAACGGTTCACATAATCATGTGTATATTCTTGCATTTTGATCCTTTCAGTAATTAAAAAATTCTCCCACAATGCACCCTTGTCATTGCGCAATGCCAATGGATTGAAATTGCTGATCAGCATATTTCGGATACCATTATCCACAAAATAAATTTTCCGGTTATTCCTGATCTCATTGCGCTGGTTCCTGCTGAAACTCCTTAAGCGGTAAACAATAAATGCCTTTTCCAAAATATCTATATAGGCCATTACAGTTCCCTTGTCAATGCCCAATAATCCAGCCAGTTCATTATAAGACACTTCACTTCCCACCTGTAGCGCCAAGGCTTGTAATAATCTCTCCAAGAGCTCAGGCTTCCTAATTCCCGTCAACGCCAGAATATCCTTATAAAGATACCCTGCAGTCAATTCCTTCAATACTTCTTTTTCTTTTCCGGGATGATTGATGACTTCCGGATACATGCCGAAAACAATGCGCTGCTCGAGTTGGCGCTCTGACTCGAGATAACCAAAATGATTTTCAAATTCATGAAAACTGATAGGATACAGCCGGTACTCCCACTTTCTGCCGGTCAAACTTTCCTGCATCCTATCTCGCAACTCCAAAGCTGATGAACCGCTCACAAGCAACTGTACTTCAGAAAAAGTATCGGTGATCAGTTTCAACGTTAACCCAATTCCATCAATCCGCTGTGCCTCATCAATGAAAACCAACTGATGTTCTCCAATAAGCTGTTTCAACCCAAATGTTCCAACTCCCTCCAAGACCTTCCTGCTTTCAGGATCATCCCCGTTCAAGAACAAATGGTTTCTTCCAGCCAATAGGTTTTTTAATAATGTGGTTTTTCCTACCTGTCTCGGACCAAGCACTACGATGGCCTTTCCCTTGAAAAAGCGGTCTTTCAGTTCCTCTTCTATTGATCGTAATATCATATAATCACCAAATATATATAATATTCGGCGATTATATTCGCCAAAAACATATCATATTCGGCGATTAGCCTAAAACCCCAACTCCACCATCACAGGGAAATGGTCTGAGGGGAACTTGCCATTGTAGGTATCGGTCAACACCGCCCACCGGCCAGGCTTGAACTGGGGGGTGATGAAAATATGGTCGATGACATCCTTCCTGACATCATCCACGCGGAAACCATTGAAACTGCCGTTAGGCTGGTATACGAGTTTGGCGGTATGGCGACTGTCTCGCAGCGCACCGGAACGGTCTAACCGCAAATACCAATCACTATCCCAGCCGCCATTGAGGTCGCCCATGAACAACGCGGGTGCATCTCCGGCAAGCTGCTTGATCTTTTCCACCACCAACTTGCTGCTCTCCACACGGGCCTGTACACCCTGGTGGTCATAATGGGCATTGAACACAAAAAAGGTCTTACCGCCTTGCTTGTCGGTCAACTTCAACCAACTGCAGATCCTGTTCAGATTGGCATCCCAACCGGGCCCTGGCCTGTCGGGCGTGGGGGAGAGCCAAAAACTGCCTTTGTCGAGCACGGTATACCTGTCGGTCCGGTAGAAAATGGCAGCATGCTCGCCGGCTGCTTTCCCATCATCACGACCAATACCGTACCATGTAAATTCGGGCATGAGCTGTGCCATATCATCAAGCTGCATCCGCAACGCCTCCTGAACGCCTACAATATCAAAACCATGAAACCGGATCAGATCAGTCACGCGCTGCTTGCGGTCAACCCACAAATTCCCGCTGTCTTTCGGATTGGCATAACGGATATTGAACGTGGCCACAGTAAATGATTGTGCAGCAAGAAAAGTATGTGCAATCAGCATAAGTACAACAAACATTAGTCGCATCAAGTGAGAATTTTACTAAACTTAAGGCTTTCTTTACATGTAAGAATCGGTTTGTTTCAAATTTTAAAGTAAAAATCTGAAAACTCCCCTCCTGCCATGAGCATAGCGAATGGATAGGAGGGGCTCCGAGTACCGCTTTGCGGGACGAGTGAGGGGTGGTTGAAAAGGTTTTAGCAAAAACCTGTCTGTCCTACTTCGGGAACCTGTATGGCTGTTATTAAAATTCTTAATAATAATACAATTTTTTAAATACTAATTTGCATCAACTCAATGAATTGAAATGAAGCAGATCTGCGGTATCATCTTCCTGGTAATTTTATGCTCCTGCAAAAAGGAAGAAACCAATCCTCCTGACCCCATTGTTATCACACCCGTTCAACCTCAGGAACCTAAAGTTTATGCGTTTGAAACAACTCCTGCCTGGTCAGATGAATTTGATGTAAACGGTTTACCGAACAATAAAACCTGGGGATACGATGTTGGCGGTGGCGGATGGGGTAACAATGAATTGCAGAACTATACGGCCAATGATGCCGACAACGCAAGGGTTGAAAACGGCAAATTAATTGTAACCGCCATCAAAGAAGTCTCCGGAACGCGTCAATACAGTTCTGCCAGGCTGGTCACAAAAGGTAAAAAGGATATGAAATATGGCAGGTTGGAGATAAAAGCAAAGATTCCAGCAGGTCTGGGCAGCTGGCCTGCCCTTTGGATGCTCGCCTCACAAACCACTTACGGCTCAACATTCTGGCCAGACCAGGGCGAAATTGATATCATGGAACACGTGGGCTATGACCCTGCAGTAGTTCATGCTTCCGTTCACACCAATATATTCAATCATGTTTTAGGTACCCAAAAAACAGCCAAAACAACAGTTCCTACTTTCAACAGTGAATTTCATGTGTACCGGATGGACTGGACGCCAGATGAGATTAAGGCATTTATTGACGACAAAGAGTTTTTTGCATTCAAACGGCAAGGAGTCCTTTGGCAGGAATGGCCTTTCAACCAACCTCAACACCTGCTGGTCAATATTGCAGTTGGTGGTAACTGGGGTGGACTAAAAGGGGTTGATGATAAAATTTTCCCGATTAGCATGGAACTCGACTATGTGAGGTATTACGCCTTAAAACAATAGTCATTATATTTAGGGTATGATGAAGTACATTATACCATTCCTGCTGCTGTCTTCAAGCAGCGTTGCTCAAATCATTCCGGCTAACAAACAGGCTGTGCTGAGCTCAGTTGCTAAACACGAAAAAGAACTGATCAGGCTGAGCGATTCGGTATGGAGTTATGCAGAAATCGCCATGAAAGAGCATAAATCGGCAAAAATACTCTCTGATTATGCCGAAAAACAAGGTTTCAAAGTCACGCGCAATATAGCTGAAGTCCCTACGGCCTTCATCGCAGAATATGGATCGGGCAAACCAATCATCGGCATACTGGGTGAATTTGATGCCTTACCCGGACTATCCCAAAAAGCGCAACCCACCAAAGCGGCCTACCAGGAAGGTGGTGGTGGTCACGGCTGTGGGCACAATATGTTCGGCGCAGCCAGCCTGGGTGCTGCCACAGCCATAAAGGAACTGATTGCATCTGGCAAATTGAAAGGAACGGTTCGATTTTACGGCACCCCGGCTGAAGAAGACCTGGCTGGCAAAGTCTATATGGCGCGGGCGGGTGTTTTCAACGACCTGGATGTGTGTTTAGATTGGCATCCCGACTATGAAAACAAAGCAAACATGCAAAGTTCTCAGGCAGTAGTGAGCTATACTGTCTCTTTCAAAGGCAAAAGCGCACACGCAGCAGCAGATCCCTGGAATGGCAAAAGTGCCCTGGATGCAGCTGAACTTTTCAATATCGGCATGAACTTCCTGCGGGAACATATCCGTCCGAGTGTTCGGATCCACTATGTCTACAAACAAGCTGGCAATGTTCCCAACGTCATCCCCGACGAAGCGAGTGTCTGGATCTGGATCCGTGATTCGAAACGCAGCGGAGTGGCCGCCGTGGAGGAAAGGATGAAAGAAATTGCCGAAGGGGCTGCAAAGATGACGCGGACGCAAGCAAGCTTCTTCATGGACAACGGCCTGTATGAACTGCTGGTGAATGAAACGGGTGCCAAGGCGCTGCACAAAAACATGGAACTGGTGGGTCCCATCACCTACACAGAAGAGGAAAAGGCTTTCGCCAATAAAATCATGCAAGAATATGGTGCTGATGCCCAAGGCATGGCGGGCGGCATCAAACCGATGGAAGCCACCCGGCCGGATCCAGACGGTGGTTCAACGGATGTGGGTGATGTAAGCTATATCGTTCCGGAAATTACCCTAAATGCAGCTACCGCTCCATACAAGTCTCCCTGGCATTCCTGGGTAGTGGTAGCTTGTGGCGGCATGAGCATCGGCCATAAAGGGATGCTCTTTGCAGCCAAATCCCTCGGCACAACGATGGTTGACCTCTTCGAAAACGAAACACTGAGGAAAGAAATCCGGGCAGAATTTGAAAAACGCAAAGGGAACGAGGTCTGGAAAGCCATGATTCCTGACGGACCCCCTCCGGTTCCTAAAAACTAACCATTAAGCGTTTTGCCATTAAAAAAATTTAACAACACCCCTCCTGGCCAGGAGGGGTGGCACGAATGAGTCGGCACCGAAGGTGCTGGCGAATGAGCTTGCCTGCCGCAGGCAGGTGACGGGGTGGTGGATTATTCCTCTTGTTTCCAACACCCCGCCTCAACAAACTCACTTCGTTCATTTGTCTCGGCACCCCTTCCGCCGCGGCGGACAGGACTGGCAGGTTTACCTACCTCCGGTAGGATGGGAGTTTTTTTGCGTTTTAATAGACACACGTTAATAATTAAATTCCATCACGGCTCCAAACGATTTCTTGGGCTGGAGGGCTGCGTCAAATAACAAAGGATGATCCTTTCTGCCGCGGATGGGGAAATTATCGAGCCAACTGTAACGGTCACTGATATTCCAAAACGTCACCGAACGGATGAAAGACCGATACTTCCGAAAAGCAGCAAAAGCCCTTTTGTACATCTCTGTTTGCATGGCTTCGCGTTCTGGTGTATAAGCGGTGAGGGAATCAGCAGGAATTCGCTCTCTCCTTCCCTCTTTTCTATAAACAGAAACATCAAGCTCGGTGATGTGCAGGGTGAGTCCTGTTTTTGAGAAATCCGAAAGTGTCTGGTCAAGCACTTCGGCCGAAGGCGCGAAAATAGACCAGTGTGCCTGCAAACCAATTCCGTGAATGGGAACACCTTTAGACCTGAGCTCGTTCACCATTTTAATGATTTTTCCGCGTTTGACAGAATCAGTCTCATTGTAATCATTATAAAATAGAATCGCTGCAGGGTCAGCGGCATGTGCCCACTCAAAAGCCTTTTGAATATATTCCTCGCCGCAAATCTGATAAAAGAGGGAGGGTCGGTAAAATTCATCTTTCTGATCGCTGATGGCCTCATTCACCACATCCCAGGCAAAAACCCGTCCCTTGTAACGGCCAACTACACTGTCGATATGGGCTTTGATGCGACTGAGCAATTCGGCTTTGGTTACCTGATTGTCCCCTTCACCCTTGAATAACCATTCGGGTGTTTGGCTATGCCATACAAGGGTATGTCCGCGTACCGGCATGTTCCGCGCAGTAGCAAAGGCAACAACAGAATCTGCGGGTGCCCAGTTGAAGCGGTCAGACCGGGGATGGATGGGACCCATCTTCATCGCATTTTCAGCCGTTACGCCGGAAAACTGTGTTTCGATGAGTGCACGCTCGGGTGTCCTGAGCGCCCGGGGAGAAATGGCCACGCCCATGGTAAAATAGGGAGCAAACCTGTCTTTCAGGGTACCTGTTTCAGGAACTTGCGCATGCAGTCCCTCAGCAATCAAGAATAAGGCAATGCCTGTCAGCAATATTTTCTTCATCCTATTTTATTTATCCGGCGATTCCGAGGGGTGAGAAATACAACATAATGCAGACAATAATGCCTACTACCAAGAGTGACAACGCCACATCCCAGCCATTCCAGCTGGCACGACTGGCTGCTTTATCTGCCGCCACAGTTGTTGAGAAAGTGAGTCCGGCTGTTTTATCTTCTGTTGGTGGCGGGGTAAGCAGGCTCACTGTTACCAAAATAGCTATGCTGAAGATGAACAGGTAAATGCAGAAATACAGGAAATTCATGGTGGCGAACTGATGTATCAAACTGTCAGGCGTAAGATCATCCTGAAAGATTTGAAGGGTGAGCTTGGCCATTCCCAATATGAATCCAATGACCATGGAACTGTATGCTCCCTGCGCATTGAGGCGCTTGAAGAAAACACCCAACAGGAAAACCGCGGCGATGGGTGGTGCCAAATAAGACTGTACACTCTGGAGGTAATTATACAATCCATCATCAACCTTGCCCATCAAGGGTATCCAGGCCATGCCGAGCAACACAATAACTGCTGTTGCTATGCGTCCAACTTTCACGAGTTGTTTTTCGGATGCATCGGGATGTGATTTTTTATAGA
Organism: Bacteroidota bacterium; assembly: GCA_039805815.1. Classification (GTDB taxonomy): domain Bacteria; phylum Bacteroidota; class Bacteroidia; order Chitinophagales; family Chitinophagaceae; genus Pollutibacter. The sequence continues at coordinate 9,028 of JBDLTO010000042.1, forward strand.
TATCAATGGTGTACAAAGTGGAACAGGCATTGTAGACAGATGCCAGTGAAGCCATGAGTGCCGCAAGGAGTCCGCCTGCAAGCACACCGCGCAATCCCACGGGCATCAAACTTTTTACCATTACAGGAAATGCAGTATTCACATCATCGAGTTGGATTTTGCCCTGCTCTTTCAACACAAAAGCAATCAGTCCGGGAATCAGAAAAATGAAAAAAGGCAAAAGCTTCAACAATGCCGCAAAAATGGTTCCCCTCCGGGCCTCTCGCTCATTGCGGGCTGCCAGGCAACGTTGAACGATATGCTGATCGGTACACCAGTACCACAATCCCACTATGGGTGAGGCTATCAGTATGCCGAGCCATGGGAACTCCGGATCACTGAGAGGAGGGAACATGTTCAGCTTTTCTTTGGGAACAGCTGCCATCAAGGCATCCCATCCGCCCACTTCTTGTAATCCGAAAACCATGAGTATCAGTGAACCAAGAAGTAGTACGATGGCCTGAATGGCTTCGGTGTACATCACGGCATGCAAGCCGCCCAATACGGTATAAAATCCTGTGACCACCACCAGAATAATGGCGCCTGTCCAGAAATCCACCCCCAGAAACTGGTTGAACACCAGCGCACCGGCAAAAATGGTGACGGATGCCTTGGCTATCACATAACTGATGAGCTGGATGATGGTGAGCAATCTCCTCGCTTGGGGATTGAAGCGGCGCTCCAAGAACTCGGGCATGGTATACACAGAGCTCCTGAGGTAAAAGGGAACAAAAACCCAGCCGAGTATCAATACAATATAAGAATGCAATTCATAATGACCGAGTACAGTGCCGGATTGCGCAGCTGAGCCTGCTAATCCAACAATATGCTCAGAACCGACATTGGAAGCCAAGATGGAAGCACCAATCACAAACCACCCAAGGTTCCGGTTGGCCAGAAAATAATCAGAAGTGGTCTCTTTACTTTTGCGGATACTCCAAATAGAAATGCCGGCAATGACCAGCAAATAGATCACAACAAATATCCAGTCGATCAGTCCGAGAAATTGCATACAGTTGGTTTTGGTTAAGGTTTCCGAATTTAAGTGAAATAATTTATATCTTAACGGGAAGGTCGATTACCAAAAAATCATCCCACTGTATATGCTGAAAAAAATTGTAATGGCAACCTTGCTCGTTGCTTCGTTCGCGTGCGGATCAAAAGCCGAAGATGGTTATGACTTGTGGCTGCGATACAAAAAATGTGATCAGCCGGATCTCTTGGCTTCCTACAGGAATCATTTCTCTGGAATTTTTCTTGCAAGTAATAATCCAAGTATAGATGCAGCTTTTAGCGAAATGGTGCATGGCTTATCTCGCATCATGGATAAAAATATCCCTTTACTGAAATCCCCTCAGGAAGGTGCTATTCTTATTGGAACAATCAATGAACTCTTTCCTCAGCTGCAAAAACTGTCTCCATCATTCAAAATGCCCGTTGTACCCCAAAAAAAAGAGGGTTATGTGGTGGTCAGAATACCTTACAAACAACATGGGCTCACCATCATCACCTCAGCCTCACCTGTAGGTGTCTTGTATGGTAGCTTTCATCTCCTCCGGTTACTGCAAAGCCAGACACCGGTTGAAAAGTTGGCTGCCAACGAGTCTCCAGCCCTTGACCTGCGCATGCTGAACCACTGGGATAACCTTACGCGGCATGTGGAAAGGGGTTACGCAGGCATCGCCCTCTGGAACTGGCATACTTTACCTGATTACAAAGACCCGCGCTATACAGATTATGCCCGGGCCAATGCCTCCCTGGGCATCAATGCCGTTACGGTTACCAACGTTAACGCAAATGCGTTGGTGCTGACCAAACCCTACCTGGAAAAACTCCAGGCACTGGCAGATATCTTCAGACCCTATGGTATCCGGCTGTTCCTAACTGCTCGCTTTAGTGCACCCATTGAATTGGATAAATTCAAAACAGCCGATCCGCTGGATGAAGGGGTAAAAGCCTGGTGGAAAAGGAAAACCGATGAAATCTACCAATACATACCCGATTTCGGTGGCTTCCTGGTGAAAGCAAATTCTGAAGGCCAGCCCGGCCCTCAAAACTACAAACGAACACACGCAGATGGAGCCAACATGCTGGCAGATGCAGTTGCCTCGCACGGCGGACACGTGGTTTGGCGGGCTTTTGTGTACAATCCGGAATCAGACGACCGTTTTAAACAAGCGTATGATGAGTTCAAACCATTGGACGGACAGTTCCGGAACAACGTGTTGGTGCAGGTGAAGAATGGTCCGATCGACTTCCAACCGCGGGAACCTTTTTCACCGCTTTTTGGTGCGATGTCTAAAACACCGCTTATCATGGAATTCCAAATAACACAGGAATACCTGGGTCAGGCTACCCACCTGGTCTACCAGGCACCGATGTTCAAGGAAGTGCTCAACGCTGAAACTTCTTCAAACGGAAAACCGGCAACAGTTCAAAACGTCATTGAACAAAAGTTAAGACCGGATGCGCTGACAGGAATTGCCGGCGTGGCCAATATCGGAAACGACCGAAACTGGACAGGCCACCTTTTCGGTCAGGCCAACTGGTATGCTTTCGGGCGACTGGCTTGGAATCCAACACTTAGCAGTGAAAGCATTGCCGAAGAATGGATCCGCCAAACCTTCAACAACCATCCGGTGACGGTTCAAACCGTCCAAAAAATGATGATGGGCTCTCATGAATCCTTGGTGCGCTACATGACCCCATTGGGACTGGCCCATATCATGGGCAACGGCCACCATTATGGTCCGCTGCCATGGGGCAATACCCTGGGCAGGCCCGACTGGAACCCTGTTTACTACCA
>JBDLTO010000043.1:0-8060 GCA_039805815.1 Bacteroidota bacterium
ATCCGCGTGAATTGACCACCAGCTTCACCACATAGCTGCCAATCTGGTTGAATTGCACAATTGGATTTTGAGCAGTCAAGGCTGTTGGACTAACAGTGGGTGCGGGAGTAACCGGATTGACACCTGCATTGAAATCCCAGCGGAAAGTGAAGCCGAAGTAGCCATCCGGACTTTTAGTAGTATCCCTGAAAAGTGATTCTTTATCGTTCTGACAAACTTCAGGGTTGATGAACCCCGGAACAGGTAAGGGATTTACCGTAAAATTGCTTAGCCGGAAAGTATCACTCACGCAACCTGTGGATGATACCACCAAAAGGGTGGGTAATTTTAAACCATACAAGGTATAACGCGCAGCCTGTGTACTGTTGTTGTCCACCACCCGCTGTCCAGCACCATCATCAAGGTTCCATTTCCATTGGGTGATGGTTCCCGAAGTGATGGTGGAAATATCATTGAACCGCAAAGAGTCATTGACACAGCGGATTGATGGTGGTGTAAGTCTGGCCACCGGCCGGGTGGAAAGTTTTACTGTCTGTACCGAATCGTCAGAAGCGCAACCGCGGGCGGAGAATATTTTTAGCCGGATATCCGTTCCACCGGTTTGGATGAGTTTGACCGGTTTCGTAGTGCCTGAAGTGGTATCCAGGGTTTTGCCGTTGCCGAAATCCCATACCCAACGGGTTCCGTTGGCAGCCGGACTGACAAAAGTCACGGAATCCTCCACACAACCATTGGAGTTCCAGGTAAAGGCTGGGATAGGTTTATCCACTTTAAAAGCGATTGTTTTGTTTCCGGAGGAGTTACAACCGCTGCTGGTGGTGGTAATCGTGTATCGGCCGGTATCGCTGATTTGGACATTGTTCAGTCGGATGACAGGCTCTGTACTCGAAAAACCATTGGGGCCAGTCCAAAGGAAGGTCAGGTCTTTCTCTGTATTGACAGCCTCCAGGCTAAAGTTCGATCGGTAGCATACAACCAGTTCATCACCCAGTGGCTGGGATGGGTTCAAGGGGTCTCTGATCAATACCGTATTGGTACTGAAATCAGAGAAGTAACCATAACGTGCAGTGGAAAGAGGTCCGCCCTGAATGACGCCCACATGGAATTTGCCGCTGCCGTTTTTAACTGTGGCTTCTGCACCAGTCACACTCAGTGGCAACAAAAGTTTGGCATACATCCATTTTCCCTGGCTGCCCGGCACAGGGAGAAAAAGTGAGCCATTGACGGGAGTGTTAGACCCGTTCAGTGAAAAATCGTTAACAATGTCTGCCGGACTGAGGATGTTGAGGTAAAACTGTTCATTCCGCAACGGGTCAACCTGCGTTGCCCTGATGACAGACACATCAGTAGAGCCTGTGCATTTAAGCGAAGGGATCACTGCACCGCTCAGTTCACAACCAAAGCCCGTAACATGAAAAATATGAATAGGTTTATTGGCTGTGATATATATGGTTTCTACCGATAAGGTTCCTGCATAGTGTTCTCCGGCATTCAATGTTGCTGAATTGCCATCGCTGGTGGTGATGGTGGTTCCGTTTTCTGTAGCAAAAACAAAGTAATGGTCGGCCCGCTCATTACCGGGCAGTGGCGGCTGAAGGGGATTACGCCCCGGGTCGTAGAGGTATCCCTTTAGCAGTATAAACTCCGTACCTGCAAGCCTGTCTGGTATCAGTTGATCACCAGCTGTATCACCACAACTGAGTCCGGGTAACTCAAGCGAATCATCTTTGATGGTTACGGCAATGGGCTTGGTAGATGTAATGATGGTGCCCCCGGGTTTGTTAACACCATTTTCAGTGAGTCCGCGGCAGACGTAGGTTTGTCCGCGTTGCAGCGTTATCCGTTGCGGTGTGCCAAACCCGATGCCTAGCAGTGATTTATCTGGTGTGATGACTACTTCTGTGTTGTTTTCTGTAGCCACAATGATGATGTCATTGTGGTAAAAAACAGGCGCACCTTGATTGTTTGTCCTGTTGCTCCAGTTGTTCAGTTTCATGTTGAAAGGAACAGTGAATTTTGTTCCCAGTGCGTTAGCGCCTTTAAGTGCAAACATGTCGCCATTGGATGTATTGGCGATATCATAATAACAGGAAATCTTGGTGTTCGATTGTATGAGCAGTCCTTTGTTCAACACCGTATTGGGGAAGTCGTTTTCCAGCTGGGCCAGAAAGCCAGATAAGTTAACTGAATTGGTTGAGTTCGCAGGCATGGTCATCGTTATGGGAGCAAAACCTGGATTCGCCGGCTGTGAGATGGTAACCACTGCAGGTTGGCTGCCCATCCTGATCCGCAGGAAGATATTACCGTCAGCATGAGCCTTTTCCAGATCAGGGGCTGCAAACCAGAAAGCGGTATCCGTCTGTGCCTGAGATGCAACAGCAAACAGGATGCAGGTGACTATGCATTGTATTTGGCGGAGAAACATTTTCAACATCATGGCAAACAGCACAAAAGCTGGGTAGCAAATTATGTAAATATGTTACAGTATCCTTTGTTTTTTTTATATTCGGGTGATAAAGCACTCCACATGAAAAAAATATTCACTTTACTAGCGTTATTTGCCGGAACAATCAGTTTTGCCCAGGATCATGATGACCATGCCGCTCCCAAAGAGCCTGCCATCATAGGCAGATGGGATTTAACTGTTGACCAGGGAGATAAACTGGTGCCGTCTTGGCTTGAAGTGAAGCTTTCTGGTATAAAAACGCTTGTTGGTTATTTTGTGGCTGAAGGTGGGAGTGCAAGACCCATTTCAATAGTTAACCATGATAACGGCAAGGTGAATTTTATCATTCCTCCACAGTGGGACAGGACCAATATTGACATGATCTTCAATGGCGAACTAAAGGGCGATAAGCTTGTTGGCACCATCAGGAACAGCAGGGGTGAAACCCAGCCTTTCACAGGAGAACGTGCACCACTGCTCAAACGTAGTGCTCCCCCTGTTTGGGGAACACCTGTGAAACTTTTCAATGGCAAAGACCTGAGCGGCTGGCACGCACAAAGATCCGATAACCAATGGGTAGCAGAGAATGGTGTGATGAAGAGTCCTCGTTCGGGTTCCAACATCATTACCGACCAAACATTCAATGATTTTAAGTTACACATTGAGGTGCGTTACCCCTCCGGCAGCAACAGTGGTATCTATCTACGCGGCAGGTATGAAGTGCAGGTGGAGGACAACTACGGCAAAGAGCCTGCTTCAACACTGTTTGGTGGTGTTTATGGATTCCTAACCCCTAATGAGATGGCGGCCAAAAAGGCAGGTGAGTGGAATGTTTATGATATCACCCTGATTGGCAGGAGGGTTACTGTTGTGGCCAATGGCAAGACCATCATCAGTGATCAGATCATCCCAGGTATCACCGGCGGAGCGTTGGACAGTAAGGAAGGAGAACCCGGACCAATCTTCTTACAGGGAGACCATGGGCCGGTTGAATACAGAAATATCGTCATCACTCCAGCACTAAAATGAAATTACACTTGAAAAAAATCATCTTGCCTGCATTCCTGATGCTGCAAAGCTTGTTGCAGGCCCAGGTTGAGAGACCCAACATCATTGTCATTTTTTCTGACGACCATACAGAGCAGGCTATCAGTGCTTACGGCAGTAAGTTGATGCAGACTCCCAACATTGATAGGATTGCCAAGGAAGGGGCCTTGATGCGCAACGTTTTTGTAACCAATTCCATCTGTGCCCCCAGCAGAGCTGTTTTGCTTACCGGCAAATACAGCCATGTCAACGGATTAAGAGATAATGGTCCGAGGCGTTTCTTTGACCCTAGTCAACAGCAACTCCAAAAAGTATTGGGCGCAGCAGATTACCAGACTGCGTGGATTGGCAAATGGCATTTGCAGACACTCCCTACCGGGTTTGATTACTGGCGTATCCTGCCAGATCAGGGCAATTATTTTCAGCCCGATTTCATCCACATGAACAAGGATACAGTCAGGCATACAGGTTATGTAACGAATGTCATCAGTGATTTTGCGCTCGACTGGCTAAATGGTCGGGACAAGCAGAAACCCTTTTTTCTCGTAGTGGGAGAAAAAGCCACACATCGCAACTGGATGCCTGATCCGCAAGACCTCAAAGAATTTGAAGACAAGGTTTTTCCTTATCCGGATAACTTCAATGATGATTATGCAGGCCGGAGGGCCGCGATGGAGCAGGATATGACTATCGACAAAACCATGCTCATGCACGACGACCTCAAAATTGGGGTTGACTACAGCAAGCGGGGTATGTTTGGTCGGATGTTACCTGAAGAAAAGAAAGTTTATAAGGCCTATTTTGACAAGGCCGAAGCAGAATACAATAAAATCAAGCACGACAGCGCTGCTGTTGTACGCTGGAAATACCAGCGTTACCTGCGAGACTATCTGGCTACCGCCAGGTCAATGGACCGCAACATCGGCAGAATACTCGATTACCTGGATTCAGTTGGGTTAGCTAAGAATACGGTAGTCATTTATACCTCCGATCAGGGTTTTTATATGGGCGAGCATGGCTGGTTTGATAAGCGGTTCATGTATGAGGAAAGTCTTCGTACCCCCTTTGTAATCCGCCATCCAGGTAAGATCAATCCGGGTACGGAAAGAACTGAAATGGTGGTGAACATTGACTTTGCCCCAACAATCATTGACATGGCCGGCGTTAAGGTGCCGGAAGACATGCAAGGCAAGAGTTTTAAAAACATGCTCAGTGGTTATGGCAGACAACCCTGGAGACAGGCCATGTACTATCACTATTATGAGTACCCCCAACCACACCGGGTAGCACCACATTTTGGTATCCGCACAAACAGGTATAAACTGATTAGGTTTTATGGTCCGTACGACAGCTGGGAATTGTTTGACATTGAACAAGATAGGTCAGAGGTTAAGAACCTCATCAATGAACCAGGGATGAAAGGACTTATCTCAGATTTGAAGCAGCAGCTGAAGGATTTGATCCTGCAATACAAAGATGAAGATGCGCTCAAGATCATAGAAAAACAATGATCAGCAGCACAAAAATAAGGTCGTTTTTCAATCCCGAACATTTTCAAGGCTGGGGGAAAAGTGCTAATTATTTTGAGGGTTGGTATTTCAAAGTTTTAAATGCAGCCGGAACCAGAGCTTTCGCATTTATTCCCGGTATTGCTATGGATGCTGCAGGCAATGCCCATGCCTTTGTGCAGGTTCTTGACGGCAAACGCAAGACTGCGGCATACCACAGGTTTTCCAGAGATGAGTTTAATCCCTCGCCACACAGTTTCAATGTAACTGTTGGCAGCAACAGTTTTTCATCATCCGGCATTAAACTGGCGTTGGAAGGTATTTCAGGATCTTTAACCTTTAGTGAAAATGTGCCCTGGCCAAAGCCTTTTTATGCACCCGGCATTATGGGTCCGTTTTCTTTTGTTCCATTTTTGGAATGTTACCACGGGATAGTGAGCATGGACCACATCATAAGTGGTACCTTGCATCATGATGGGGAGGAGATCATGATGGATGGAGGAAGGGGATATATTGAAAAGGATTGGGGGCGTTCATTTCCGGCAGCCTATATGTGGATGCAATGCAATCATTTTGGGCAGGAAGGCGTATCCTTGAAGGCATCTGTTGCAAAGATCCCCTGGTTGGGAAATTCGTTCACTGGTTTTATTTCAGGTTTGTGGCTCGGAGACCGGCTCATCAGGTTTACAACCTACAATGGAACGAGGTTGCGGAAGTGTTTTGCTGATCAACAGAAAGTGGAAATTATCATGCAGAACAGGGCTTATCAACTCGCCATTGATATCAAAAGGGATGGAGCCACGTCACTGGCATCACCGATGAACGGAATGATGGATGGTCGGATTGAAGAAAGCATGACATCAGAGATGAATATATGTTTATCTAACCGTAGAACAAATCAGATCGTTTACGAAGGAACCGGTGTGCATGCTGCAGTAGAAGTTGCCGGAGCAGTGAAAACAATCATGACATAAGTCATGCTCTTGACTTATGTTGGTCCTCATCTGTTTGTGAAACATTTATAAAGTTGCTAACCATACTTACAATCATTGAAAAACCTATTTTATCATGTCTAATTTAGTTGAATCTGTCTCCAGTCCATGGTTTGAATCAATCGTTACTACGGTCAAAGACAGGAAGAAGCAAATCGAGTATAAACGACTTGGAGAAATCCTGCAAACGCTTGGTGACAATGCCTGGGCGCATGATTTTTCATCCGGCAACACCTGGTACAGTGCTGATTTCAATATTTTCATTGGGTATAGTAACCATGATATTTCAGCCAGAAAAGCGGATTTATTGTGGTGGCAAAGCATACATCCTGATGATGTATATATGATGAGAGACAGTGATGCCCGGTACAGGAGTGGCGAACAGGATAAACATTCACTTGAATACAGGATTACAGATGCAAAAGGAAAATTAAGGTGGGTATTGGATAGGGGTGTGGTTGTTGAAAGGGATGATTCCGGCAAGCCATTGGTTGTAGCAGGAACGCACATTGATATGACTCCCGTCAAGGATTTGCAGGAAAAGCTGAATGAAGTTGAGCGCAGGAGAAAAAAGGATATCATTGATGCAGTTATTCGCAACCTGGAAACAGACAGAAAAATGATAGCAGAGGAATTGCATGGCAATATCAATCAGATCCTTGCTGCTGCGCGCATGATGCTCGAGTTTATGCCTGAAATCAGTGAGGAATCAGTCAGGTATACAGAGAAAGTCAGGCAAATCATTTATACTGCAGTTGACGAAGTCAACAAGATTTTCAATGACATCAATCCGGATGCCCTCCAACATGTGGATATGGCTTCCCTGGTAAGGGATCTCGTTGAGCGGCTCAACAAAGACAGGCATTTTAAGGTAGACATGGATGTAGATGGGTATGCCGGACCAGAAAAGAAGAATTATGACAGTCAGTTAACGATTTACAGGGTTATTCAGGATGTTTTAAAGCGTATTTTCAAACACTCCAAAGGAGAATTGGTGAAATTGAAACTTCAGTTTCAGGTTAATCAAATTCTGCTCGAGATCTATACGGATGACCCGCGTTTTAATACTTCAGTTGTTTCAACTGATTTGTATATGGTAAATCTGGCTAATAGGTGTGATCATTTTGGTGGCAGTTTTACTTTTGAGAAGGTTGCAGGAAGTGGTATTTATTTCCGTGCAGCTGTTTCAGCATAAACCTTTAAAACAGCTAAGTAGTAATACGTAATTTCATTTATTAAGCATTCATATTCAATGAGTTGAATTGAATTATTTTGATTTTTGTTGAGCGAGTCCATAACCAAACACCTCATATGTTCGACGAAAAACCATCCTTATTAACCCCAGCAAATATTGAAAGTGCAACAGTCAACAAGCAAAAGGAAATTATTGATATGATCATCAGACATATGGAGTCTGACAGGAGGGAAATTGCAAATTCGCTTCATGAACAGATTAATCAGGTTTTGGCGACTGCCAAATTGATGCTTGAAAATATGCCATGTGTTACAGCGGAGATGGAGTGTTATACCAAACAGATCAGTACCATCATCAGTAAAACCCTCCTTGAATTGAATAAAATATGCAATGATATCAATCCTGATGCACTCCGGCATGTTTCATTGGTGTCACTCGTAGGAGACATGCTCACCAGGCTAGCAAGAGAAAAATCCATTGTGGTTCATTTTGACGGAAGTGGTTATCGTGCGGATTTGAAAAGGAATCCTGAACATGAATTGACCATGCTCAGAATTATCCAGGAGTGTATTTACAAGGTTTTGATTTCATCCAACGCCACAAAGTTGAATATAGTGCTTGAAACTCTTGATTACAGTATGTTTCTGGAAATGGTGTGCAATGATGAGATGATGGATTTAAATGACCTCAATCAGGATATTGCTATCCGGAATCTTTACAACAGGAGTGTACATTTTGGAGGCAGTTTCAAGATAGATAGACCAACAAACAGAGAAATTGTGTTTTGCGCAAGTATTCCGAATTGCAGACAGCAGCAGGTAGCTGTGAATTGATTTATTTAATTTCTTCAAATTCAATGTAATCGTCATCAG
>JBDLTO010000044.1:0-3308 GCA_039805815.1 Bacteroidota bacterium
ATAGGACATCTTTGGGTAATTCAGTTTTCTCTGTTGTCTTTTGAACATAAGTGATCGTTTTTTTACCGTCCTTTTCCGTTGTTGTGACAGTTAGTGTTTGGGGATCTTTTTGAGATTCTTCTACAACTTTATCATCACTCGTCCGAACAATGATGGTACTCACATTCGAATTTTTCTTATTGTCTGTGACAGTTTTATAAGCTACTGTGTCAACTGATATATGAATGTTGCTAACCTTTCCATGCGCGGGAACAGCAACATTTGCCTTTCCATCAAACATCACCGAATCCACTTTCACGGTAATCATCTTTTTCCCATCAGCAGCAGTAGCTTCTGTCCAGGTCATCCCATTCAATTTTCTTTCAGTAACAGCAACTCCCTTTTCATCGCCACGGATATCGATAGTTTTAATATTGGATGGATCAATTTTTTCCAGATCAGCAGGTGAAATTTCTCTTCCATTGATGATAATCCTGGGAGCACCTGGCTTTCCTGGTTCAAGGGGAGGCAGAGGGGGGAGAGGGGGCGTTGGTGGCATGGAATTGCCATCACTTATAAAAACATATTCAGATTTGTTTGAACTATCTGCAGCAATAAACATCACCTTTTCCGACATATCCAAAGGATATCCTTGCACTTTGAGTACCTTATTGGCTGGCCCGGCTAGTTCATGTAAAGGCACTTTAAACAATTCCTTTTTAGTCTTGATATCTTTGAAGGAAGCCATATCACCATCAATATCTATTTGAAAACTACCTTTGATTTTCCCGGTTTTGGGATCACGGTATTTTGCAGGGATTGAATCAATTTGATTTTGTAAAATTGATTCTTTAGTTAATTGACTTTGAAAATTTTGATCCAATTGATCTTTAATGGTAAAGGAAAGCAATGCAACAATTGCAAGTGCTACTGGAAGAACCAAGATTCTTCTTGCATAGCTGTAACTTACTTTTTTGGAAGTGGTCAACATAATAATGCGTCTTTTAATTGATGAATAAAAAAATGATTGTCCAACAGATAAACTATTTGAATGATAATGAGCCTTTAATAACATTTCAGCCAAGACCGCAGCATCCTCGCCTGCAACAGCTTCTTCATCTGCGATGAACTCATGCACCACTTCCAATTCTTTTCTGATGAGCCAATAAAATGGATTCATCCAAAAAAGATAGGTTGTAAATGCAACAAAAAGCTTGTCGTAAGAATGATACTGCTCTATATGTGTTAACTCATGCTTCAACATCCGTTGCCCAGTCTCATCATGAACAGGAAGGTCTTTTCTCCAGAAAAGATTCCTGAAAAAAGAGAAAGGAGCCTCGTCTAAAGCCGTCTCGATAAAATCGAAACGCTCCATCACGGTAACTTTTCCTTTTGATTTTAGCCGGTATACTTTGTATACACCTATTGCAAACAGGATAATCAGACTTGCGGAAACCAAGGCAAGGAACATAACAAGTATTTGATCCCAGGTGAGACCTTGCATTACTGGATTGACACTTTCAGATTGATACATAAATTGTACAACCTGCTGAACCGGTGCTGATTCAGGTGTAGATATAATGAACCATTCTAAATCAAGTAATGGCAAGCTCAAACTCAATAATACGGTGCCCACCAGGTAAAAACGGTTATAATAATGAAACTTTGTGTTGCGCAAACCAATCCAATAATATCCTAGTAAAATACCTGATATCAGGATTGCCTTCATGATGTAAATGAAAAGAGGTAACATGGTGTTATTTTTTCTTTTTAATCTGCTTCAATAAAAGTTCAAGGTCTTCGACCGACAATTTCTTTTTATCTACCAAAAAAGAAACTACTTCTTTATACGAGCCTTCGAAATACCCTTTGGTAATGCCAGCAATAGAACCTGAAGTGTACTCGTCTCTCGTCAGCAAAGGATAATATAAATTATATCGGCTTGGCGTTTTGATGCCCACCACTTCCTTCTCCACCAAAATCTTTAGAAGCGTAGCAACAGTGTTGTGATGTGGCTTTGGATCAGGCATGGCTTCTACAATATCTTTCAAATAACCTCCTTCTTCCAATCGCCATAGCGCCTGCATAATTTGCTCTTCTGCCCTGGTCAAGGTTTTATTCATAACTAATAATTTAGTCGAAATTAAAACTAAAGTTTTAGTCTACAAAATATTTTTTGCGCGACCTGCAACGTTGGAATCCGTTATCTTGTCAGATGGATGTATAAACGATGCAAAACGAGGATCTGATTAAAGCTTGCAGGAATGGGGAACGGGCAGCCCAGAAAAGGTTGTACGATGCGTATGCCCCGCAAATGATGGGTGTTTGCTACCGCTATGCCCAAAGCCTTCAGGAAGCTGAAGATATGTTGCAGGAAGCATTCATCAAGGTTTTCAGCAACCTGGATCAATTCCGTTCTGAAGGTGAGCTTGGAGCCTGGATCAGAAGGATTGTTGTAAACTGTGCAATCAATACTCTACGAAAGCGAAAAATGCAGACTTCATCATGGGATAATCAACCAGAAGCAGTGCATCCTATTACTGAAGTGGATCCAGAAATAATACTGGATGCAAAAGAACTGGCAGACCTGATTCAAAAACTTCCGGATGGTTACCGCATCGTTTTCAACCTGCATGTAGTGGAAGGTTACACACATGAAGAGATAGGAAGGGTCCTAGGCATCAGACCTGTTTCTTCTCGATCGCAATACTTGAGAGCAAGAGCTTTACTGGCTAAACAGGTTAATTTACTTCAACAAAAATCTAAATAATCCAGCTATGGATAATGATAAATTTAAAAAACAGTCGCAGGAAATCCTGTCTGCCTTTTCTCAGGATCCACCTGATCGGGTTTGGCTTGCCATCAACGCCAGGTTGGATGCAAGAAAAAGAAAAAGGAGAATGCTTTTCTGGTTGTTGCCCTTCTCCATTTTAGCAGGAGTTATAAGCATCAACCACTTCAAACAAACTGCAAATACTACTGGAACAAAATTACAAACCCTCAAGCAACAAACTGGTTCAAAAGCAGATCAACGTCCCGCCCTTAAGAATTCTGAAAATGCACCGAGTCAAGAAGAACCCACACACTTAAATCCTATACCAGTTCAGCAACCAACGAAAAATAAAGCCTTTACTGGAAATCCTGTCAAACAAGTTTTTACAGAAAAAAAACGTAACCTCACAAACCCAGATCCTGTTGCTTTGAATATAGCTAAAACAGAAGCCCCTTCGCCGCTGGCAGAAACATATCAAAGCGAGGAATTACCTGGTAAAACCATTTCAATTGCTGAACCGGTGTGGCTGACTGATATCACTTCCCCCAAACCAATC
>JBDLTO010000045.1:0-13385 GCA_039805815.1 Bacteroidota bacterium
GTAATGACTTAAGTAGAATTTGTGATAATGTAAAGGTTGCACAATACAGGCAGGTTAAATATTATTCTCATGTGATACATCTTGTAAGTGAAGTTGTTGCAACTGTCAAAGATGGTTCAAATCCATTTGAACTGCTTGCCAAAACTTTTCCTGCAGGAACACTCAGTGGGGCCCCTAAGTACAGGGCTATGGAATTGATAGATCAATATGAACAGACACCTCGATCATTCTATGGCGGGGCCATAGGTATGGTTGGCTTTGATGGGTCATTCAATCAGGCAATTTTGATCAGAAGTTTTTTAAGCAGGAATAATACATTGTATTTTCAGGCAGGCGCAGGTGTAGTAGCATCTAGCAATCCTGAAAGTGAACTCCAGGAAGTCAATAACAAGCTGGGGGCATTGAAAAAGGCCATTGAATATGCAAATCAGATGTTGTGAAAAGATTACTTGTATTGGATAACTACGATTCGTTTACCTATAACCTGGTTCACCTTGCAAAAGAAATTTTGGGTGAAACAGTTGATGTTTACCGCAATGATGCAATCACCCTGGAGGAAGTTGCTGCATACGACAGGATCCTGCTTTCACCAGGCCCCGGCATACCTGAAGAGGCAGGTATTTTATTGCCACTGATCAAAACCTTTGCGCCCACAAAATCCCTATTTGGCGTTTGTTTGGGACACCAGGCAATTGGAGAAGTATTTGGTGGCAAGTTGACCAATCTTGATAAGGTTTATCATGGGGTTGCCACTCATATCGAGCTTTGTCCTGATCTTGGTTATTCTGTTAACAACAACGATTGGTTCATGGGTTCTCAAAAAGAATTAAAGGTTGGAAGATACCACAGTTGGATTGTTAGCGGTCAAAATTTTCCATCAGTACTGGAAGTAACCGCATTAGATGAACAAGGCATGATTATGGCTTTAAGACACCGGAGTTACGATGTCCAGGGTGTTCAATTTCATCCTGAAAGTGTGTTAACCCCCAATGGTAAAAAAATGTTGGAAAACTGGTTGTTATCGCCCCAGAAAAATAGTGAGCTATGAAAAAAATTTTGAATGAATTGTTTGAACACAGATCCCTGTCAAAAAATCAGGCCAGGCAGATTTTACTTGATCTGAGTAAGAATGCTTTCAATGAGCATGAGTTGAGTGCTTTTATGACGGTTTTTTTGATGCGGACTATTACAATGGACGAGTTGATGGGATTCCGGGATGCATTGCTTGAGTTGGCTATACCGATTGATTTCGAAGGCAGGCAGGTGATGGATATTGTTGGAACGGGTGGCGATGGAAAGAATACTTTCAACATATCAACACTTTCCTGTTTTATAGTGGCGGGTGCTGGTCATCCTGTTGCCAAACATGGGAGCTATGGAGCCAGTTCTATAAGCGGAGCATCCAATCTCATGGATGCTGTAGGTTACAAGTTTAAAAATGATCAGAATAAACTAAGAGAGGAACTGGATACAGCAAATATGTGTTTCCTACATGCGCCTGTATTTCATCCTGCTTTAAAGACAGTCGGACCAATCCGGAAGAACCTTGGAGTTAGAACATTCTTCAATATGTTGGGACCAATGGTAAACCCAAGTAAACCTGCCTTTCAACTTGTTGGCGTATACAACCTTGAAATGGCGCGTATTTACAATTACCTGCTTCAATCTTCCGACAGAAAATATGCATTGGTTCATGCATTGGATGGATACGACGAAATTTCGCTTACTTCTGATGTAAAAGTAATTACTTCAGATGGTGAACGCGTTTTTACTCCGGAGTACCTTGGTGGAATGGCTATTGCACCCCATGAAATTTATGGTGGTGATACAGTCGAAGAAGCAGCAAAGTTATTCATGGCCATCCTAAAAGGTGAAGGAACCTCGGCGCAACATGCTGTAGTATCTGCAAATGCAGCTATGGCTATGTTGCTTACGGGTCAGTATGCCACTTATGCAGATGCCTTTGAAGCTGCAAAAGAAAGTTTGATCAGTGGCAAAGCTTATGGTGTGCTTAAAAATTTAGTGGCAATTCAATAATTAATCTGCACATGACTATTCTGGAAAATATTGTTTTAAGAAAAAGATCAGAAGTTGATGCAAGGAAGCAAATCAATAGTATTGGTTTGTTTGAAAAAAAGGATGCTTACAAGCGGAATATTATTTCACTAAAAGCAGACTTGATTGAAAATAAGTCTTCAGGAATTATTGCGGAATTCAAGCGGAAATCTCCATCTAAAGGCTGGATTAATGAAAAGGCTGATCCGGTAATGGTAACAAGGGCGTACCAATCATATGGTGCTTCAGCCATATCAATCCTTACCGACGAATTTTACTTTGGAGGTTCTGATAATGATATCATCAATTGCAGACCTCATCTAACTGTTCCAATTCTCCGAAAGGAATTTATTGTTGATCCTTATCAGATACATGAGTCTAAATCTCTGGGTGCCGATCTGATTTTGCTTATTGCTGCATGCCTTACTGGAAAAGAAGTGCTTGCATTCGCGAAACTGGCTCATGATATTGGCCTCGAAGTATTGCTTGAGTTACACGATGAAGAAGAACTTGATCATGTTTGTGATGCCGTTGATTTTGTTGGAATCAATAACAGAAGTCTGAAAACCTTTGATGTAAATATTGAACGCAGCCTGAAAATGGCGGAAAAACTTCCTCCATCAAAACTAAAAATCGCTGAAAGTGGAATCAGTGAACCCAGTCAGATCAACACTTTCAAACAGAATGGCTACAGCGGATTTCTTATTGGAGAGTCTTTTATGAAACACGAGAATCCGGGTGAAGCTTTCAGAAACTTTACCGCAAAAATTTAAATGGGGATATGCGACTGAAAGTTTGTGGTATGACCATGCTTGAACAAATTAAGGAACTGGAATCAATCGGTGTTGATTTTGCTGGATTGATTTTTTATCCCAGGTCCCCTCGCTATGCATTCAAGGGTGGTTTAAATGCTGACAAATTGAAGAGAGAAAGATTGAGTATCAATAAAATAGGCGTTTTTGTAAATGAACCAGAGGAGCAACTCTTGCGTTTAGTTGATGAATGGAGATTGGAAATGGTACAGTTGCATGGTGATGAATCTCCAAGATATTGTGAACGTATTTCCAATCATGTCAATACGATTAAGGCTTTTAGAATAGGAAAGGATGATAATATCCCTTATAAAACCTATCCGTATAATGATGTTGCTGATATGTATTTGTTTGATACGCTAGGGGCTCAGTATGGGGGTACCGGGGAACAATTCAATTGGCAGTTGTTGCATGAAGCTGGCATCAGAAAGCCTTATTTCATGAGTGGTGGTATTGGTATTGATGATGCTAAAAAAGTACTGGAATTCAGTAAAAAGGAAAAAAATCTTTTCTCGCTGGATGTCAACAGTAAATTTGAAGTATCCCCTGGGGTTAAAGACATGGATTTAATCAAACAATTTTTAAAAGATATAAAATAATCAAGAAAATGGAAGCTAAGTATGCTGTTCCGGATATGCTGGGTTATTATGGTGATTTTGGAGGGGCTTTTATTCCCGAGATGCTTTACAGCAATGTAGAAAATCTTCGTCAAAAGTATTTAACCATCATAGAGGATCCGGTATTTCAAAAGGAAATTGACGCTTTGCTCAGGGATTATGTTGGCAGGCCTACCCCGCTTTTTTTTGCAGAAAGATTGAGTAGCCGACTGGGATCATCGATTTATCTGAAGCGTGAAGATCTTTGTCACACTGGGGCTCACAAAATAAACAATACTATTGGTCAGATTTTGCTGGCCGATCGGTTGGGTAAGAAAAGGATAATTGCTGAGACTGGAGCAGGTCAGCATGGTGTAGCTACTGCAACCGTTTGTGCATTAAAGGGTTTGGAATGTATTGTTTATATGGGTGAAAAGGACATTGAACGTCAAGCCCCGAACGTTGCAAGGATGAAAATGCTTGGAGCAAAGGTAATACCTGCTACAAGTGGGAGTAAGACTTTAAAGGATGCTACCAATGAAGCCATTCGGGATTGGATCAATAATCCTGAAGACACACACTATATTATAGGATCTGTTGTAGGACCACATCCTTATCCGGATATGGTAGCGCGTTTTCAGTCTGTTATCAGCAATGAAATCAGGAGCCAGTTGCTTGATAAAACAGGAAGTGAGCTTCCTACAAGGGTAGTTGCATGTGTTGGTGGTGGCAGCAATGCAGCAGGTGCCTTTTATCATTTCCTGGAAGAACAAACTGTTGATATTGTAGCTGTTGAGGCTGCAGGTCATGGCATAAATAGTGGGATGAGTGCAGCTACCACTCAGTTAGGTGTTCCGGGGATTTTACATGGCAGCAAAAGTATTGTGATGCAAACCCCTGATGGACAGGTAACAGAGCCTCACAGTATTTCTGCAGGGCTTGATTATCCGGGTATCGGTCCAATGCATGCCCATTTATTTAAAAGTAAACGTGGAATCTTTATGAGTGCAACTGATGAAGAAGCACTGAGCTGGGCTTTTGAGCTTTCAAAACTTGAAGGCATCATTCCAGCACTCGAAACAGCCCATGCTTTTGCTGCATTGGAGCGAATGTCTTTAGGCAAAAACGATGTTACTGTAGTTTGCCTGAGTGGAAGAGGAGACAAGGATCTTGGGACTTACATGAATGCAATGAATGAACAATAAAAAATGTATGAGCAGGTTAAAGGAGTTATTCAGCAGAAAAAATAAATCAGTATTAAACGTATATTTTACAGCCGGCTATCCTGAACTTACAGATACACTTCCAGTAATGAGTGCATTGCAGGAAGCCGGTGCAGACCTGATAGAGTTAGGAATGCCATACAGTGACCCGCTTGCTGATGGACCTGTTATTCAGGAAAGCAGTGCCATCGCTTTGCAGAACGGAATGTCTATTTCCACCTTGTTCAGTCAGCTTGAATCTATGCGCAATACCATTAAACTGCCTGTTGTTTTGATGGGGTATATGAATCCTGTATTGCAATATGGATTTGAAGATTTCTGTAAGAAAGCAGCAGCGGTTGGTGTAGATGGGCTAATCCTTCCGGATCTTCCCCCTTATGAATTTGAAACAAAATACCGTGCTGTTTTAGCAGAAAACGGTCTTGATTTCATCTTTTTGGTAACACCCGAAACAACAGAAGAAAGGGTAAGGTACCTGGATAGTTTATCATCTGGATTTCTTTATGCTGTTTCATCTTCTTCAACAACAGGAAAAGAAAAGGATTTTAAAGTTGTTCAGGACTATCTGATCCGACTAGGATCATACAAACTTGGTAATCCTGTATTGGTTGGTTTTGGTATAAAAGACAGGGAAACTTTTCAAGCAGTAGTGCCGTATGCCAATGGCGCAATTATAGGTTCTGCATTTATCAGCGCACTGTCAAAGGGGAATAATCCCCTAATCGATACCGCTGAATTCATTGCTTCAGTGCTTAATGAAAATCCATGAAAATCGTAATCATTAAATATAATGCCGGGAATATCCGGTCTGTGCAGATTGCGCTTGAACGCCAGGGTATCTTTCCTGTTATTTCTGATGATCCTGAGGTTATTCTTTCTGCAGATAAAATTATTTTCCCTGGTGTGGGGGAAGCCAGTTCTGCGATGGCATACCTCACTACTAGGAATTTAGACCGTGTCATTGCCGATGCCCGGCAACCATTTCTTGGAATTTGTTTGGGTATGCAGTTAATGTGTTCACATTCTGAAGAAAATGACACAACCTGTTTGGGTATTTTTGATGAAAACGTCAGGAAGTTCAGCACTCAAGATAAAAGTATAAAAATTCCTCAGATTGGCTGGAACAGCATTGCCAACCTCAAAAGTCCTCTTTTTGAGGGTATTCATGAAAATAGCTACTGCTATTTTGTTCACAGCTACTTTGCAAGTATTGGAAAACATACCATTGCACAAACTCATTATTGCGGTGAATACAGCGCGGCACTGCACAAAAATAATTTTTACGGTGTTCAGTTTCACCCAGAGAAAAGTGCGGATGTTGGGGCTTCAATTATCAATAATTTTTTAAAAATTCCTTCTTAATGGAAATTATTCCAGCCATTGACCTGATCAACGGGAAGTGTGTCAGACTCACTGAAGGTGATTATTCAAGGAAAACAGAATATGCACTATCCCCATTGGAGATAGCAAAACAATACCAGGATCATGGGATTAAAAGACTGCACCTTGTTGACCTTGATGGCGCTAAGCAGGGTAAGGTAGTTAACTGGCAGATAGCTGAGCAACTGGCACTGAATACTGATCTCGTCATTGATTTTGGTGGAGGGGTAAAAACAGGCGCAGAAGTTGAAAGGATCATTGACCTCGGTATTGAATATGTTGTTGTAGGCAGTGTTGCAGCTAAACAACCTGAATTATTTGCCGAATGGATTGTCCGGTTTGGTCCAAACAGGTTTATGCTGGGAGCAGATGTTCGAAATGAAATGATTATGGTAAGTGGCTGGCTGGAAAAATCATCACTGAGCCTAATGCCATTCCTTGAAACACAAATCAAACAGGGCATCAGCAATGTTTTTTGTACCGATATTAGTAAGGATGGTAAGCTTGAAGGTCCTGCAGTGGATTTATACCGTAAAATTAAGTTGGCTTTCCCTGTTTTGAATTTGATTGCAAGCGGGGGTGTTTCATCGATGGATGATATTCATGCTTTGGCCAAGGCAGGTTGCAATGGTGTTATTATTGGTAAAGCCATTTATGAAGGCCGAATATCAATTCAGGATCTTGAAGCTTACATAAATGAAAATAAGGGATAATATGCTTACAAAACGAATCATTCCCTGTTTGGATATAAAAGATGGCAGAACAGTTAAAGGTACCAATTTTGTTGACCTCCGGGATGCAGGTGATCCTGTTGAGCTGGCAGCGTTGTATGCTGATCAGGGAGCTGATGAACTTGTTTTTCTTGATATAACAGCCACCAATGAAAAAAGAAAGACACTGGCGCAGCTGGTAGACCGTATCGCTCACCGAATCAATATTCCGTTTACTGTTGGTGGAGGTATAGCCTCAGTTGAAGATGTGAGAATTTTATTAGACAGTGGTGCGGATAAAATTTCCGTTAATACTGCTGCATTCAGGAATCCTGAATTGATTACGAGCCTCGCTGCTTCTTTTGGAAGTCAGTGTGTTGTGCTCGCCATAGACACGAAAAAACATGCGGATAACCAATGGTATGTATACCTCAATGGAGGAAGAGTGGCAACGGAGGGTATTTGTGAAGACTGGGCTATGAAGGGTGTTGAACTTGGAGCAGGTGAAATTCTGTTAACATCCATGGATCACGATGGTACAAAAAAGGGTTTTGCTTCTGAAATAACTGCTGCTGTTAGTCAGGCTGTTAACGTGCCGGTAATTGCATCCGGAGGTGGTGGGCTGCCTGAACATTTTGCAGAAATATTTGATAATGGGGCAGATGCTGCTTTGGCAGCCAGTATTTTTCATTTCAAAGAGGTCATGATTCCAGAATTAAAATCATTCCTAAAATCCAGACAAATCTCCGTTCGTTAAAAATGGGATTTTGTAAATTTACATTCAGATGGAAAAATCAATTGATTTCGGGAAGTTTGTAGATGGGTTGGTACCTGCTATCATACAGGATGCTGAAACCTCAAAGGTTTTGATGTTGGGATACATGAACCGCGATGCCTTTGCAAAGACGATGTCAGGCGGAAAAATCACCTTTTACAGCAGATCAAAGCAACGTTTATGGACAAAAGGAGAAGAGAGTGGAAACTTCTTGATTGTTCAAAGTTATGAAGTTGATTGTGATCAGGATGCTTTGCTTTTTAAAGTGAAGCCGGTAGGTCCGGTATGCCATACAGGAGCCGATACTTGCTGGAACGAATCAAATACCTCAACAGACTTCCTTGATCAGCTTGAAAAAATTATCAATCTAAGGAAAAATAGTCCTGATGAAGGCTCCTATGTAAGTTCTTTATTTAAAAAAGGTATCAATAAGATAGCTCAGAAAGTAGGCGAGGAGGCAGTTGAGTTGGTGATTGAATCCAAGGATCAGAATGATGAACTCTTCGTAAATGAAGCAGCAGACCTGCTTTTTCACTATTTAATTTTACTTAACAGTAAAGGATTTAACTTAGATGATATCAGGAAAATTTTAAAACAAAGACACAGACCATGAGAAATATGCTTTTGATGCTTTTATTAGCACCTTTTACATTGTTTGCACAACAGAAGTCATTCACAATTAAGGGATCATTAAAGGGGATGCCTGATAAAACTGAGCTCGTGTTGAAGAATGAAGAGTCTGGTCCTGATCCTATTGCTTCAGGAATTTCAATTGGTGAAAACATTGAGATAAAAGGAAATATCACTGAACCGGGTTTATATCAGCTTTCTGCTAAAAGTGGGCAACAAAAATTACTCATTTTTCTCGACCAGGCTAACATGACTATCGAGGGTGACTTTGTGAGTTTGCAAAGTGCAAAAATTTCGGGGTCAGCTACGCATGACGATTTTACAACTTTCAACAATACATTCAATCCACTTTTTGCAAAACTAACTGGTCTTGCTCAGCAACTCAATCAGGGAGCAAAAGATGAAAATGGTGCGATAAGAAAGGGATATAATGATCTTGTTGCTGATGTTACCCGCCAAACTGATCAGTTTATCAATGATCATGCTCAGTCGCCTGTATCAACTTTTTTACTTTTGGTGATGATGCAGTTGAATGACGAT
This sequence comes from Bacteroidota bacterium, assembly GCA_039805815.1. Classification (GTDB taxonomy): domain Bacteria; phylum Bacteroidota; class Bacteroidia; order Chitinophagales; family Chitinophagaceae; genus Pollutibacter. The sequence continues at coordinate 8,722 of JBDLTO010000045.1, forward strand.
CCAAAAATCATGGAAGAAAGGCTTTCAAGAATTGGACAGCAGGCAAAAGCAAATTATTTTGGAAGAATGGCAGAGAAAATTGTTGAGGATGCCAGGTTTGGAGCTGTGGGTAGCATGGCCCCTGATTTTACCCAGACTGATGAAAATGGGAAGGAAGTAAAACTTTCATCATTCAAGGGGAAATATGTTTTGCTTGATTTTTGGGCAAGCTGGTGCGGACCGTGCCGGCAGGAAAATCCTAATGTAGTTACTGCGTTTAATAAATACAAGTCAAAGAATTTTACAGTACTTGGTGTTTCTCTGGACAGGGCAAAGGAACCTTGGTTAAAGGCAATCAAGGATGATCAGCTGAATTGGGCGCAAGTAAGCGATTTGAAGTTCTGGAGTAATGCCGTTGCCGTTCAATACAAAATCCAGAGTATTCCTCAAAATTACCTTATTGATCCCAATGGTGTAATCATTGCCAAAAACTTACGCGGACAGGAGTTGCAGTCCAGGTTAGCTGCCCTGCTCAAGTAAACATCTAAAAATATACGTCTTCAATTAGAAAAAAACTGGGCTTATCATGCTGGTCAAGTGTGATTGATAATATGTCATACCGTACCCATCTGAAGCCCCTGTGTCTTCTAATATAGGCAGCTCCTGCACCTGTAAAGTGGTACAGTTTGTTTCTGTTAACCAATTCTTCAGGGTAACCGTATCTATTGCTTCTTCTTGTTTTTACTTCAAAAAAATGTAATTTATCGCCTTTACTGGCAATCATATCAATTTCCCATTTGCCATAGCGCCAATTTTGCTCCCTTACAAAGTATCCATGCTCTTCTGCCCAAATCTTTGCCAGTGCTTCTCCCAATTTTCCTGTTTCAATATGCTTTGCCATGATCTTAATGGTTTAATTTCGTTGTTGAAAGTTCATCAATTAGATTGCCGTAAAAAAGGGAAATGTATCAGATAAAAGGAAGATTTCAACACTACGACTGGGGTGGATATACGTTTATGCCGGCGTTATTTAACATCGACAATTCAGATAAAATACCCTTTGCAGAGTATTGGCTTGGTGTGCATAGCGGAGGTCCTACTACTGTTGCATTAAATGCTGAAACCAAAACCAGCCTTGATGCATTAATTAATTCGAATAAGCCTTTGTATCTGGGAAAGCAGTTGTGGAAGCAGTTTAACAAACTTCCTTTTTTGTTAAAAATACTTGATGTGAATAAAATGCTTTCCATTCAAGTACATCCCAACAAAATGGATGCTGAAGCCGGATTTTTAAGGGAGAACGAAGCAAAAATACCTTTGAGTGCTTCAATCCGTAATTACAAAGATGAAAACCATAAGCCTGAAATCATGGTGGCATTGAGTGATTTTTGGCTATTGCATGGTTTTGCATCAAATATTCAGGAGCGTGTTGATCATTATGCTTTTTTGAATCCTTTTAAAGAGGCTTATAAGGAAGGGGGGATACGAGGACTTTATGAGTCGATAATGAATTTAACACAGGCTGAAGTTAATAGCCTGCTTGGCGCGCATATGCAAAAAGCGCTTGATCAGTATGCCGCAGGTGAGCTGAAGAAAACAGCACCTGATTACTGGGCTGCAAGGGCCTGTATCGATTTTAAAAAAGGAACTGATTACGACAAGGGGATTTTTTCAATATACCTTTTTAATATTGTTAACTTAAATCCTGGTCAGGGTATATTTCAAGGTGCTGGAATGCCGCATGCTTATATGGAAGGACAAAACATAGAGTTGATGTCTAATTCAGATAATGTACTCAGGGGCGGATTAACAAATAAGCATATAGATGTCAAAGAATTAATGAATAACACCCTGTTTGTTGAAACTGTGCCACATATTCTAGATGGAGACCTGGCGGTTTCAAGTTCATCGTATGCTGCTCCCGTCGATGATTTTAAATTGACCTATTTCTTATTGGGAAGTGGGCAACTAATGGAATTACAAGTTGATAAGCCTTCGGTTATTTTAATGACGGAAGGTCACGTAAAATGGATTTCAGAATCAAAAGAAATTGATTCTTCTGGAGTGGATGCTGTTTTTGTTTACCCAGGTGAAAACATAAAGATTCAATCTTGTTCAATAACAAGATTGTTTATAGCCTCTATTGCTTAAACATAATTTTTATTTGCACATCATGAGGATAACTGTTTAGTGCAAATCTTGAACAGCGCTATTAATTCAGTATTTTTGTTGAAACTGCAATCATGAAATATTCTAAATATACCCTTTCTTCCCTTTTATTACTTGTGATAATTGCGGCCCTGTACAGAGTTATACCGGACCGTCCATGGGGATTTGCACCACAATTTGCCATGACATTATTTTGTGGATCTGTAATCAAGGATAGAAAGATAGCCTTGATCCTGCCTCTTATTTCTATGCTTATTTCAGACGTGTTGTATCAGTTCCTTTACATGCAGGGTATCACTTCCATACAAGGGTTTTATGAAGGGATGATCTGGAATTATCTCATATTTGGAAGTCTGACCGTAATTGGTTTTTTCATCAATTCCAATAGTGTTAATTCCATTCTTAAAGGTGCAGTTTTATCACCTACTGTTTATTTTGTAATTTCAAATTTCGTTACATGGATTAGTGGGGGAGGATTGCAGCGGTCCAAGACATTTGCAGGACTTATGCAGGCGTATGTTGACGGAATACCATTTTATGGTAATAGCATCGTTGCCACATTGGCATTTGGATTGATATTATTTGGCACCAATCAGTTTGTTATTAAAAAAGTGGCTCCTCAGCAGGCTTAGTAGATTACCCTTCATAACCTGTGTCCTCAAATAAAGGACCTCTATCTGCGGCCGAAGTGGCAAGTTCGTCACATCGTTGATTATAGGGATTGCTCGCATGTCCCTTAACCCAAATAAATTTTATTTGATGTTCCTTCGCTAATTGATGGTATTTTGTCCAGAGATCCTTGTTTTTTTTTCCACCTTTAAAATCAGTGGCAATCCATTTATCAAGCCACCTTTCTGATACAGCCTGAACAACATACTTACTGTCGGAGTACACTTCTATGTATAAGCCAGTTCTGGTTAGTGATTCCAAAGCAGCAATCACAGACATAAGCTCCATCCTATTATTAGTTGTAAACTTATATCCTTTTGAAATTTCTTTGACTGCCCCTTTCCACATGAGGATTGCACCATATCCACCTCTGCCAGGATTTCCCCTGGCAGCCCCATCAGTATAGATCGTTAATCCAATGTGGTTTATCATTCCACAACAGTGACCTTAATGGTATTGGTTGGCAGGTGCAGGGCAACAGGAGTACTTCCTGTATTGACAACAACTTCACCTTTTCTGATGAAACCACGTTCTTTAAGTATTTTTATCTGGTCTGCTATAATCTCATCCAGACTTTCCTCCTCATTGTAAAAAAATGCGCGAACACCCCAACTCAAACTGAGTTGATTCACAAGTGTGCGTTCTTTAGTAAAGATGAAAATAATTGATTTAGGTCGATAACTGCTAAGCATGAAAGCAGTATAACCTGATTGCGTCATCCCAATAAGGGCATCAGCATTTGTATTTTCTGCCAGTTTACAAGCAGTTAAACATACTGCATCGCTGATGAATGTTGGGGAGTGTGGAAGAGGTTTAATATCTTCTTCCCTGTTATACCTGTATTCCGCTTTTTCAGCCTCTATGATAATTTTGCGCATTGTTTCAACAACAAGTGCAGGGTGCATTCCAGTTGCAGTTTCACCACTTAGCATTACAGCATCAGCTCCTTCCAGTACTGCGTTTGCTACGTCTGTGCTTTCGCTTCTGTTCGGCTTTACACGGTCAATCATGCTTTCCATCATCTGGGTGGCAACAATTACAGGTTTTCCCCTATGAAGGCACTTGCGTATTATCTGACGCTGAATAAGAGGTACTTTCTCTATCGGGACTTCAACGCCAAGATCTCCTCTCGCAACCATGATACCATCAGATTCAAGGATAATTTCCCTGAGGTTTTCAAGTGCTTCAGGCATCTCTATTTTAGCGATAACCTTTGATTTGCTATTTTGTGTTGCAAGAATTCTTTTGATTCCTGTAATGTCTTCAACTTTACGTACAAATGATAAAGCAACCCAGTCCAACTTTTCTTCAATGATAAAGTCAAGGTCTTTCAGGTCTTTCTCTGTTAATGCAGGTAGAGAAATTTTGGTGTCAGGAAGATTGAGCCCCTTTTTGGATGAGATGATACCACCCAACTTGACTCTAACCTGAACATCATTATTTGGAAGGATTTCCTGCACCACTACTTCAATTTTACCATCATCAATCATGATGGTATTTCCTATTACGACATCACCAGCCAAGTTAGGATAGGAAACATAAATTTTTTCCTTTGTTCCAATTACTTTTTCGTTGGTGAATGTAAGAATATCACCTTCTTTTACTGGTAATGAATTGTTTTCAATTTCACCAACTCTCAGTTTTGGACCCTGGAGGTCACCCAATATAGCTATATTATAAGGTTCTGTTGCATTGATTTTTCTGATATGGTCAATGATTTTCTTCTTGTCTTCATGGGCTCCATGAGAAAAATTAAGTCTAAATACATTAACTCCGGCCCTTACCAGTTCCAACAGTTTCTCATAAGAGTCACATGCTGGTCCAACAGTCGCCACAATTTTTGTCCT
>JBDLTO010000046.1:0-4176 GCA_039805815.1 Bacteroidota bacterium
AGATGTTGTGTTCCAATCCTTCAATGATACTTTCCAGGCTGATGCGGTCGTTGCTGGCATAGCCCACCAGCATCAACGGATCATCCACCCTGAAAATGGCCGGCAGCATGCGGCTGGCATAGTTGGCTGCGGCATCCCATTTGTCGGCATAGCCTTCTTCTTTCGCCAATTCTTCACAGTCGTCCATGGTTACCGCCACCCCATCAGGATGCATCAACAGGTTATTGGCCTCCAGGAAGCGGGCAAACAGCATTTTGTGCCAGGTTTCATAGGCCAATTCATAGCTAAGGTGATGAATAGCCTGTTCACTATTCGCTTTCAGCTCATCACCCAAAAGCCTTGCTTTACTCCGCAGGCTGTTGCGCAGGCTGCGTTGTTCCGGATTCATGTGCGCAAAGGGTTCAGGGTGGTTTACGGCCATGGCTTGCAGGGCATTGAATGCTCCTTGTTCGGCCAATCTTCTGGCTTGCTTTACGGCAGTTTCCAGTGCATTGCGTTGTTGGGTGGATAGTACAGGCATGTTAGATTTGGTCTTGCTTTAATTCGTTTTCAAATTCTTCTACTGTGGGCAGTGTGCTTCTGAATTCTGTAGGCAATGCCTGGGTAAGGCTAAACTCACTCACACCAATGGGCTTGCTCAGTCCGCGCAAGGCGTATTCCACTTCCAGCTTGTTTTTGTTTTTACAGAGGATGATTCCGATGCTGGGGTTGTCTTCGGCTGATTTCAGCTGCTCGTCTGCTGCAGATAAGTAAAAATTCATCTTTCCGGCAAATTCCGGCTCAAATTCAACCATTTTCAGGTCAATGACAACAAAACAACGCAGGCGTATGTGGTAAAAAAGCAGGTCAAACCTGTAATCTTTATCCCCTACCTGGATCGGATATTGTCTGCCGATAAAAGCAAAGCCCTTTCCCAACTCCAGCAGGAATTTGGTGATGTGGTCGGTCAATTGGCGTTCTACATCCAGTTCCTGTGCTTGCGCTTCTAAGGTCAGGAAACTGAAGTTGTAAGGGTCTTTCAACATTTGATCGGCCAACGCTGCTTGTTTTTCGGGCAGGGTTTGGTGAAAGTTAGTGATGGCTTTGCCTTGGCGACTGTATAGGTCCTGTTCAATTTGCAAAGTCAGGATAGAGCGACTCCAGTTGTTTTCAATGGTTTGACGGATGTAAAACAGGGCCTGATCGGTGTTTCCGGCTTTATCCAGTAAAACTACATGGTGTCCCCAGGGAATAATCAAAAGGTCGGAGATGAATCCAACAGACTGTTGGACTGATGTTTCTTTTTCCGGTGCAACAGGCTGTTGCACTGAAAGAGTTTTTGGTAGCATTTCGTTCAGTCCAACAAGCTGTTGGACTGAAGTAGTAAAATAGAACTGATAAAACTTACGGATATAAAACAGGTTGGAACGCGAAAAACCTTTCATTTCCGGAAACTCAGACCTCAGATCTTTGGCCAATTGCTCCACATAATTGTTCCTGCCTTCAAACAGCGCCTGGTTGTCCGCAATCATTTTGCCCATGTTCCAGTAAAGTTGAATCAAAGAACTGTTTACTGCCAATGCCGCTTTAACCTGGGCAGCTTGCACCTGTTGCTTGATTGATATCAGCAGTTGTTTATAGGATTTTTCGGTAGAAACCTCTTTAGGCATGTCATACTATTTCAATATGATGGAGCTTGATTCGCTTAACATAGCCTCCAGCGCTGTTTGCAATTCAGTTAGATAGTTCTCAAGTTCATTCGGGGATGTGATTGTTCTGCGCGGAAGGCTGAATGTTCTGGCCTGTGGTGCAGAAAGCAAAACAGCCTGTTCCAAGGCAGCCTGGAACTGTCCGGGTAATGCGGCAATCTTGGTATCCCAGGCATAGAGTGATGCCTTGTTGAGTTGATTGAGCAGGGCATGGGCATCCAAATCCTTGATATCCGGCTTGAGCAGCAACTGGTTTTTGGCCAAAATGGTATGCTTTTGCTCGGGAGTCAGTTTTTTGAAATATTGATTAGCTTGCAAATCTGCCATCAGCTGGGTATAGATCTCAATGAATTGCCTTTTGCGGTTATTGAGTATCTCCAACAGCCTGTTGCTGATGTCAGTCAAAATAGGCTTGACCGGATCAGGCTCCTGCAGCAACAGACGACTGTCTTTGATGGCATCGGCCTGATTCTTGATATTCTCCAATGCTGCATCATCAGGAGCATGTCCAATCAATTCAACCAAAAGATTCCACTGGGGTTCCCGCTCACCAACCATTTTTGCTTTTGCAGTCCAATCGGTAAAATGGGAATTCAACAAATCTTTCTGCTGCAGAATTTCCAACAAGCGTTCATTGCCATCCAGGTTTTCAATATCCCTGATGAAAGCAATGTTGAAGGGTTCAGGCCGAGGTGCATTCCCACTGGCCTCTTCCGACAATTTTTTCAAGCGCTCCAGAAAGGTATTGGAAAATGGAAAAATCTCCTGATTCGGCGGGCAGGTGATGCCGGCATCCTGGAACAATTTCCTGATGCCAATTTTTTCTTTTGCCCCCAAAATATGTACTTCCTTCTTGAAATTGGCCTGATTAATTTTGGCCACCTTCAAGTCTGTTTCACTGGTTGAAATGTGTTCCAGGTTTTTAAGGAGAATCAAGATGGAATCCACTGCATCCTGAGGCCAACCATAGGGCGCCTTCATGAATTGGTTGCGGATATCCCTGCCGGTTTTAGAACTGTTTCCCATAAACCGGAGGATTTCAGCAGCTACAGGGTGCTTATCCACCTCCCCACTGTAATTGATGGCAGTCAATGCATCCGGATTGCCGTTCAAGGCCCGACTCAGGGCCTGGCCCCAGTTTGGATAATCCGCCTTGCTTTTGAAATCCGGAAACTGCCTGTCGGCAATACTGTTCAACGCCTCCTGTATATTTTCTTTCAGTGTGCCAGACTGAATCTTATTGCCTCCTGCCAAAAACACAATGGCTTCATCACAAATCTTTTCCACCAATTCCTGAATGGCAACCCTTGCCTGGGCTTGACGGGTTTCCATACTCCTTTTGGCTTGCTCCGCTTCAGGCGTGGAGGGTAGACCCATGGAATTGATGGCCAATCCTGCTGCCAGGCATTTGATGATTTCGACTCTTAAATCGGTATCGCGGATTTTTTTAATAAACACATAAGCCAGGGAAGAATTGTTTCCTGCAGCACGGATTTCATTTTCAACCAAGGTTTCATTTTCAAACCAACCATCACGTATCCATAGGTTCAATTTATGTTCAGTGCTTGGTACAGTGTCTTTATCCCACAACTCAAATTCTCGGATCATTCTAGAATTGCCTTGGGCTATGCTGATGGTCCGCAGTTTCTCTTTGAAATGGGCAATCATACGTTCCCTGCGCATGGCTTGAATCTGATCGTCTCCAGTATTGTTCAGTTTGATATAGTGCTTGGTGAATTCCTGCTCCCATTCTGTACCGATTTTGGTTTGGAGTTTGAATTCATCCTGAACAGGCATCAATGCTTTTTCGTCCACCAACTTGGCTACCAAAGTCTTGATTTTGGTGCGGAAGGCATCAGAACTGAGATTGAGGTCATCTATCAGCAAATCGGCAATGGTATTTTCATTGGACTTCAAACCTGTATCAGGAATGGTGGAGCTGACCTGATCCAATAAAAAAACAGCACTCAATATCCTGCCTTCCACCAACGCATCGCCACCCATGGCTTTTTTGCTCTGTATGAGGTTGCTGGTATCATTGAGCAATAGTCCAGCCTGTATCAGGTCTGCCCTCGTTTGGGTGAAAATGAAATCAGCGGGCACCACTTGTCCAAGTTCATGGTTGGCAATCGATTTCAGGCTGTCATCTATCAACCGCAACTGATTCCGCAGTTGTCCTGAAGTGCCAGCCACATCAACCACCTGCAACACCTTGTACCAGAATTTACGGGTTGAAGGAAGCAGGGGATAATCAGCAGACAACATGTTCCTATCAGCGGTAAGGTATCCAAATGTAGTTCCTTCGAGGTTTCGGGAAATTTCTCCCAGAGATGCTTCCAGTTTGGTGTTGATGGGAGATATGGCCGTAGGTTTTTTCTCCAGGATTGTTTTTCTGATAACGGTTTGCACATCAGTGTCTTGCAGGTTGATGGAAACCCTGAAACGGGCCATCAGTTTTTGCAGTATTGGCGTATCGGTCAAAGCGTTC
>JBDLTO010000047.1:0-3528 GCA_039805815.1 Bacteroidota bacterium
CTACGCCTACTTTGCTTAATAACTTGCTATGGTTTGTTGTAATTGAAGACAGCCTGGGTTATAAAGTAGGCTACAAATCTGTTTTTGATACTAGCAAGAACTTAGGGTTGAATTATTTTCCCAAAAATGAATCGTACTTAAGTCCTATTGCTGATCATGAAGAAGTGATGGAGCTTAAAAAATTTTCCCAGGGTCTATATACCATTGAGAAGTGGAAAGACACCCTTGTTTTCAACGATCTTCGTTTCGGACAAATCAATGGTTGGTATAATCCCCAAAGTCGCTTTGCATTTCATTATTTCCTGAGTCATCCAAAAGAAAATGACCTGATTGTTCAACGGGGTAGAATGGCAGGCGTAAATATGGAATCAGCCAGGGTAATGTGGAATAGGATGATGGGGAGGGGGTTGTGAGTTGTGTGTTCTGGGTTGACAGTTCTGTGTTAAATTTTCAGCATATCATTATAATCGTCTAGTGTCTGAATTCATTTTTCTGAATCAATACATTTGGGTGAATGCTAATAAAAAACCCGGCTCTTTCGAACCGGGCTGATTTATTTTGTTTAGCTCATAACCCAATCCCCCAAACCCACAACCCACAACTCACAACTCATATTCCCATCTTCTTCTTCAAATTGCTGTCAATAGCATCCAAGAACTCCTCAGTATAAAGGTAATGGTCGCCGTGAGAAACCTTATTGCCATGTATGCAAACAGCAAGATCTTTGGTCATTTTACCTTCTTCAACTGTTTCAATACAAACTGCTTCAAGTGCGTTGGCAAAATCAATCAGTTCCTGATTGTTATCCAGTTTCCCCCTAAATGCCAATCCACGTGTCCAGGCAAAAATAGAGGCAATCGGATTGGTGCTTGTTGGTTTACCTTTTTGGTGGTCTCTGTAGTGGCGTGTTACAGTGCCGTGTGCAGCTTCTGATTCCATAGTTTGTCCGTCTGGCGTCACCAAAACAGATGTCATTAATCCCAATGACCCAAAGCCTTGAGCCACCGTATCGCTTTGAACGTCACCGTCATAGTTTTTACATGCCCATACAAACTTACCATTCCACTTCAATGCACTGGCTACCATGTCATCGATTAACCTATGCTCATAGGTAATACCTGCTGCTTCATAAGCAGTTTTAAACTCTTGCTGATAAATCTCTTCAAATATATCCTTAAACCTGCCATCATATTTCTTCAGGATTGTGTTTTTCGTACTCATGTAGAGTGGCCATCCCTTTTGAAGGGCCATGTTGAAACAGCTTCTTGCAAAGCCCATGATACTCTCATCAGTATTATACATGCTCATCGCAACACCTGCTCCTTTGAATTGGTAAACCTCATGTTCAATTATTTGACCATCCTCTCCTTCAAATTTCACGGTCAGCTTACCTTTTCCAGGAACAACAAAGTCTGTTGCCCTATATTGGTCACCGAAAGCATGTCGTCCAACGATAATCGGACTATCCCAGTTTGTAACCAGTCTGGGTATGTTCTTAATAACAATTGGCTCACGGAAAACGGTGCCATCAAGGATGTTACGGATTGTCCCATTCGGACTTTTCCACATCTGCTTCAGGTTGAATTCCTTCACACGTGCTTCGTCAGGCGTAATTGTGGCACACTTTATGCCAACCCCGTACTGTTTGATAGCATTGGCTGCATCAATGGTTACCTGATCATTGGTCTCATCCCTATATTCAACTCCTAAATCGTAATATTTGATTTCCAGATCGAGATAAGGGAGAATCAGTTTATCCTTGATAAATTTCCAGATTATTCTGGTCATCTCATCTCCATCAAGTTCTACAACCGGATTGTGTACTTTAATTTTTGCAGCCATAATTTATATTTTCGGATGCAAAGTTACTAAGACAGTCCCAATCAAACAACCAGAGAGTGGCTAAATTTAAAACGCTACGCCAACAGGTTCACTAACTGGATTAGTGTGTCTTTCTGATATCTGCCTGAGTTGATCAACGGCAATATATTTGAAATGCTTTGCTCTGAAACGGATTAGTTGTTCATGATCGAAATCTGCCAGGATTCTTGAAATCTGCTCCTTGGTAGTGCCGGCCAAATCTGCCATTTCCTGCCTGTCTACATGTACCCGTATGCCCATACTTGATTGCTTGTAATTATATGTGTCAGCCAGATGTACGAGGATGGCAGCAACTTTCTCGCGAACAGTCTGTTGTGCAATCTGGAGTAATTTGATTTCAGTCGATCTCAGTTCTTTCAGAAAAATCTTTCTGATTTCCTCTTGCAACAAATCATTTTTCTGGAGCAGGCTTTTGAAAAAGCCAAGTTCAATAAAGCATACTCTGGTGTCTTCTACAGCGGTAGCGGAATATGGCTGTAACCCAGTATAATTAAGAAAACGATGTCCCATTGTCTGACCAGGTCCAATCATGCGGAGAATAAAAGGACGTTGTGTTTCGGCATTCATTTCAAGTTTAATGACCCCGGATTGAACAAAGTACATACCATTGATTTCGTCACCTTCCCGGAAAAGCATTTCTCCGCGTTTGAATTCATAGTGATGTTTGTAGGCTTTGTATGCCTGGTCTTCCTGTCCAAATGATTTCATCATAATGCAGTTTTTTACTGCGCAGGTCTGGCAATAAGACGTGATTCTTGTCATGATTGATGGGTTTAAATGGTTAAAAGTTATTATTCCTACCAATCAAAGCTTAACGATGTAAAGATTTAATTTCTATCAATTGCTACGAATCACAAAACTATGGTTTCGCATTGATTACATCTATGGAACTGAATACCCTTTTAGTGGTATACGATTTTGAACAACTATGCAAGAAAGAAGAATATAGATAATGATATAAAAAAAGGTCTCCTAAGAGACCTTTGTAGCGAGATCGGGAGTTGAACCCGAGACCTTCGGGTTATGAATCCGACGCTCTAACCACCTGAGCTACCTCGCCATGTGATTAATGGGGTGCAAAAATAACCATTCTCACGATGAAAACAAAAAAAGAGATAAATAAGTCAACCTTTAAGCTAGGCAGAGTAATAATCTCACAAAGTATTAAATCCAGATTGGCTAAAATTTATTCCACCACAATTTTGATGGTTGTGTTGATGTTGTTACCTGTCCATTTGAGTAGGTAGTTACCTGGGTTTATTGTGAAGGGTAATTTCCAGGAGAAGTTGTTGTTGTAGTGGTTGTAGGTTGTTTGCGCGATGTATTTTCCGTTGATATCGTAAAGGGTCACGGTGTATTTTCCTGCGGGGAGGTTGGTGGTATATGCGATGATGGTGTTGTTTCGGATGGGATTGGGCTGTATTTTGATTTGCGCGTTGGTTCCGTTGATGCTGAAGTTGGATACGGAGGTGACGGTATTTTTGGTGAAGCTGATGTTGAACCTGTCGGATGCTGTAGAAGCGGCAATGGCGGGATTTACATCAAAGGGGATGTCTGTTGCCGCATTGATGGTTGTTTTTTTACCGGTGTATTTGTCGTTCAACACAGCGGTAAAGTTGCCATTGGTGGTGTTCTCCAGTTTAATGC
>JBDLTO010000048.1:0-4038 GCA_039805815.1 Bacteroidota bacterium
AAACAGCCAGGCAACTCAGGTTGCTCCCAGAAGAATTTGAGAGCATAAAACAAATTCTGGGAAGAACGCCCAATTTCAATGAACTGGCAGCTTATTCTGTCATGTGGAGCGAACATTGTTCCTATAAGAACTCAATCAAATGGCTCAAAACGCTTCCGAGAGACGGCAGCAGGTTGCTCGTAAAGGCAGGAGAAGAAAATGCGGGTCTTGCTGATATTGGTGATGGATATGGCGTTGTTTTCAAGATAGAATCCCACAACCACCCTTCAGCCATTGAGCCATTTCAGGGAGCTGCTACAGGGGTGGGAGGAATACACAGGGATATCTTTACAATGGGCGCAAGGCCTATTGCGGCATTGAATTCTCTTCGTTTTGGCAATATACAGGATCCGCAAACACGTCACCTCCTCAAAGGAGTCGTAGCTGGCATCGGACATTATGGTAATTGTTTTGGTGTGCCCACAGTTGGTGGAGAAGTTTATTTTGAGTCCTGCTATCATACAAACCCCCTTGTCAATGCGATGAGTGTGGGTATTGTTAAAGTAGGAAAAACTGTGAGCGCTACAGCTGAAGGTGAAGGAAATCCCGTATTCATTGTAGGGTCTGCAACAGGTAAGGATGGCATCGGCGGTGCTTCTTTTGCTTCAGCTGACATTACAGAGGAAAGCACACAGGAGCTTCCAGCTGTTCAGGTTGGTGACCCTTTTCAGGAAAAGAAATTGCTGGAAGCCTGTCTGGAACTGATTCCCAAGGGAGCCCTTGTTGGGATGCAGGATATGGGAGCTGCCGGTATTATTTGTTCAACAGCAGAAACCAGTGCCAAAGGTGGCGTGGGTATGCACATTGAGCTTGATAAGGTGCCAATGCGTCAGCAAAATATGAAAGCATGGGAATTGTTGATGAGTGAAAGTCAGGAGCGCATGCTGATGATTGTTGAGAAGGGAAGGGAGGCTGAAGTGCTTGAGGTTTTTGAAAAATGGGATTTGCCATGTTCTGAAATAGGACATGTAACTTCTGATGGCATGCTTCGTTTTTACATGAATGGTCAACTGGAAGCAGAAATGCCCGCAGAGAGTTTGGTTCTGGGGGGTGGTGCGCCGGTTTATGATAGGGAATATAGGGAACCAGCCTACTTTGCTTCAATCAGGAATTTCAATCCTCAAACTATCCCGGTTCCGGCAGACCTGCAAGCTGTTGCAAGGGAGCTTTGTGAAATTCCGAACATCGCGAGCAAACGTTGGATTTACACCCAGTACGACAGTATGGTGGGGACAGGAAATACCCAAACCAACGGACCTAGTGATGCGCCAGTAGTTCTTGTTAAGGAAACAGGTAAAGCACTGGCAGTTACAACAGATTGTAATAGCCGCTATGTTTATGCCGATCCTTACAAGGGGGCAATGATTGCGGTCAGTGAAGCTGCCCGAAACATTGTTTGCAGTGGGGGCACTCCGATTGGCGTAACCAACTGTCTTAATTTCGGCAATCCGTATGATCCTGAAATTTATTATCAGTTTGTTCATGCCATTAAAGGAATGGGTGAGGCTTGCCTCCGTTTTGATACTCCAGTAACAGGCGGGAACGTGAGTTTCTATAACCAAAATCCTGATGGTGCCGTTTACCCAACGCCAACAATTGGCATGGTGGGTGTTTTGGATTCACCTGATAATAAAATGACACTTGGTTTTAGGAATGAAGGAGATGTCATTTATTTGATTGGGAATGCCACAAACGATATCTGTTCTTCAGAGTACCTGCATAAAATATGTGGGGTAGAACACTCTCCGGCACCTCATTTTGATATTGCTGAAGAAGTGGAATTGCAGAAAGCTGTCTCGGCAGTCATTGCAGATAAGCTTGTTGTTTCCGCCCACGATGTCAGTGAAGGCGGACTATTTATAACCCTGCTAGAAAGTGGGTTTGCGGGAAGTTTAGGCTTTGCCGTTGCTCAACATGACCAATCCATAAGAGAAGACGCTTATTGGTTTGGTGAGGGTCAGGGCAGGGTAGTTGTTTCTGTTAACCCTTCAAAAGAATCAGATTTTCTTCAATCATTTGTTGGAGCATCTGTTGCCGCCAATAAATTAGGGGTGGTCTCCGGGGATGCTGTTGTGATAGGCGGACAAGAATGGGGGAATCTTAAATTGTGGCAGCAACCGTATGATAACAAAATTGGTGATTTGATGCAGTGAGATCATGCTCCTGGCTGACAATACTCAGGTGGGGATGGTTAAAGACATATTTAAATTATCCACATGACTTAACATCGTTTTCTCAAGCGGTAAAATTGTGGTAACTTTGTGCGACCTCCGAAAGTTTTTTATCATCCCCTTTCTGATGGTCTTTGATTATGACCAAGTATATATTTGTGACTGGAGGGGTAACTTCTTCATTAGGTAAAGGTATTGTATCAGCTTCATTGGCAAAACTGCTGCAAGCCCGTGGTTTCAAAGTGACCATTCAGAAATTTGATCCCTATATTAATGTAGATCCGGGCACGCTCAACCCCTATGAGCATGGAGAATGTTATGTTACGGAAGATGGTGCCGAAACGGATCTGGACCTGGGGCATTACGAACGTTTTCTCAATATTTTTACTACACAGGCAAATAATGTTACTACCGGCAGAATTTATCAGTCGGTTATTAACAAGGAAAGGGAAGGTGCTTTTCTTGGGAAAACCGTTCAGGTTATTCCACACATTACCGACGAGATAAAGCGCAGGATGCAGCTGTTGTCTACTTTCGGATACGATATCATTATCACGGAAATTGGTGGAACTGTTGGTGATATCGAGAGCCTCCCATTTATTGAGGCTGTCCGCCAGTTGCAGTGGGAGATGCCAGATGGGGATTGTATTGTTGTACACCTAACGCTTGTGCCCTACCTTAAAGCCGCTAAGGAACTCAAAACAAAGCCAACACAACACAGTGTTAAGATGATGAGCGAGAACGGGGTTCACCCGGATATCATTGTTTGCAGAACTGAACAACCCTTGTCAAAAGAGCTCAAATCGAAGATTGCATTGTTTTGTAATGTTAAACCTGAAGCAGTGATTGAAGCTGCTGATGCAAGAAGTATCTATGAAGTACCCTTGCTGATGCAGGAAGAACAACTGGATGTGATTGTTCTGAAAAAGCTGAATATTACCTGGTTTCCAGAGCCTGATCTTTCGGTCTGGAAGGGGTTCCTCGCTAAGTTGCTTCACCCCAAATCTACTGTAACCATCGGATTGATAGGCAAGTACATAGAACTTCAGGATGCATATAAATCAATCCTGGAAGCATTTATTCATGCAGGAGCAATGAATGAATGTAAGGTTATCGTACAGGATGTTCACAGTGAATTCATTACCCCTGAAAATGTGGATGAGAAGCTGGAAGGTCTTGATGGCCTGCTTGTTGCACCTGGATTCGGACTGCGTGGAATTGATGGTAAAATTCTTGCAGTACAATACGCCAGGCAAAAAGGGTTGCCTTTCTTTGGAATTTGTCTGGGCATGCAGATGTCCGTTATTGAATATGCCCGTAATGTGCTGAAATTGTCCAATGCCCATTCAACTGAAATGGATGTCGCTACACAGGATCCGGTCATTGATCTTATGGAAGGACAAAAGTCTGTTACAAGTAAGGGCGGAACCATGCGGTTAGGTGCTTATCCCTGCAAGATTCAAAAGGGAACCCTTGCTTATGAAATTTACGGCACTGAACTTATATCTGAGCGTCACCGCCACCGTTGGGAATTGAATAATAAATACCTGGATGCATTGCAGCAAGCCGGACTCAAAGCAAGCGGAACCAATCCTGAAACCAATCTGGTTGAAATTGTGGAAATCCCAGGTCATCCATTCTTTATAGGTGTTCAGTATCATCCCGAACTGAAAAGTACCGTCGAAAATCCGCATCCTTTATTTGTTCATTTTATAAAAGCAGCAAAAGCATTTGCAGCCAGAAAAGATAGTATGGCTGGAGAATCTTTGCAGAATGAGTTGGTCTGATTACGCTGCCTTCAAGCTATATCCTTACTTTTGACTTTCAA
>JBDLTO010000049.1:0-13647 GCA_039805815.1 Bacteroidota bacterium
AGGGGAATAAAGGAAAGGTGAACCCTGATGCGGGTTAATTTATTTTTGACCAATATTCCATTAACCTGATTGTTTCCTGCTGCATTCGTCCAGCGCACACTTTGTTGCCATCTGATGAGCCATTCCGCTTTTTTGCTTGGTTTCCAGATATACTGCACAGAGGACACTTGGCCATGTGATGGTGCGTCAGCCAATGCCTTCACCCAGGGGTGGTTAAAAATATCAAAATTGGCATCAAAACGCTTGCCGGGATTTGGTGAAAAGTTCATGTTTAAATAAAATCCTTTTTCATTACCTGCCTGGCCTGACTGACTGAAGCAACCAGACTGCCAGGCCTGATATGCTGCCGACATATTTCTATATAGCATT
This sequence comes from Bacteroidota bacterium, assembly GCA_039805815.1. Classification (GTDB taxonomy): domain Bacteria; phylum Bacteroidota; class Bacteroidia; order Chitinophagales; family Chitinophagaceae; genus Pollutibacter. Next base: position 370 of record JBDLTO010000049.1, read on the forward strand.
GAAATTTCAAGCCGGTTATCCAGGCTCCTAATCCAGCCTGCTGTAAATGCAGATTTCAGTTGTTTGTCTAGACCCCATTCCGCAAACAGCAATCCCTGTTTGGTAATCCATACGCCATCAAAACCCATGTTTACATAACTTTTTCCTTTTTGTTCAAAGCGGTTGTAGGGTAAATCCCTTTTCTCAATGCTGTGGTCAAATTGAAAATGAACTGCATTGAATGTAAGCTTAAGATTGCCGGTATTTAATCCGATTTTACCGCCCCATCCTGTTTGCTTGACGGCTTTTTTGTTTTCAAGTTCAGAGATTGTGCGATGCAGGCCAGAAAGCAGAAAAGATGAAATCTTCACAATACCTCCTGCTGTATCACGGTTAATGTTGGCATCAATCGGGTGATGGCTTACAAAGACTGCAGCTTCCCATTTGTTTTTTGCAAGGTTTACTGCCACTCCTCTGTGAAAGTTGTTTTCGTCTCTCCCTGTATGTGGCTTAAAAACATCTCCCTGCCTAAAGCTGTTTAACATGCCTGAACCGCCAACTGCAAATCTCTGCCAGTGTAGCAGCCCCTGGCCGAGGTTGACCGTAAAATCACCAGCAATCAGTTGGCGGATTACTCCGAGGTCTGTTAGTTTCAGATAAGCGCTTATGTGGTCTGGTATTCGGGTCTCACCTGCATCAGATTCTAATGTTATCCCCCATTGCATTAAAGTTCTGAATCTGAATCTGTAGGTGAGTAAATGTGGCTGATTACTGGATTTTTTCTCCGTGCTGTCTACCGTTTTGCCACCTGTTCGGTAAAGGATAGTATGATTGCCTTCTTTTAGCCTCTGTCTCAGACCCGGGAGACGGGTTTCTTCAATACTGGATTTGAAGTATGGGAGTACTTTTTTAATGATATCAGGATCCCAGTGCGGTATTGCCTGGAGCTCCATCAGGCTTATCAATGCACCAACTGTTTCCCGGTACCACAAAAAAGAATGTATTTGGAGGAGAGACAAAACACCCCAGGACACAAGCTGGTCGTGGTTAACTTTATTTACAGCAACCCGGTCATGTTTACTGAATATAAAATTGTCTGTTATATCTGGAAGCAACCGATTATCGTCCGTTAATGCAACCTGTTCCAGTGCGTTTTCATGCAGATCTTCTGAAATTTCTTCCTGTGCTGCTGCTATTTGTGGCATAGTCATCCAGACTACTGCCATAATTTTGAATATTGGCGGCATTTTCAACGTAATAATCCCGTGAATGATAACATAAGTGAAGAGCCAAGTAGGGGATGATAGGATAGTCCTGCACCCCAGTTTTGATTTGTTCCGGTTTTACCCAGAAAACAAAATGGGGCGCCTGATGCCCCGTTTATGCCTCCAAGCAAAAGCCAGTTATTGTGAAAGCGATTGCTTATCATAAGCTGAACGCCAACATGATTTATACTTTCTTTATCAAGTTCTGCTGATAAAGAAAGCTGCTCATTGACCTGATATGCAAAACCTGTTACGATTGATTTCTGTTTTAAAGTTTGCCGGTATTGGCCGCCCCATCTCACTCTTTCATTCAACTGAAACAGGAAACCCAGTTGTATTTCACCCCGCAGACTGAAAGATGCTCCAACTGTTTTCCAGGACTCCATTGACCAGGAGCTTCCAATAGCGAGTGACTTCGTCAGTTTCAATCCATAGCCCAAAGAAGCATAAATATTGTTGTGCACAGGGGATGTTTCAAACCCTGCTTTAACGGCACAGCCTCTTCGGTTGTTTCCGCCTTGCAATGCAAGCTGCATCGTACCCGCATTACTGATGTTGTATTGGTTTCCTGCCTGTAAGGATATGGTTTTTTGGCTTAACCCAGATAAGGCAGCAGGTCTTAATCCGGAAGGAAAGCATTGCATACTTTCAGGAAAGTAGCTTGTGAGCTCCAGAGGAATTATACTTCCGGGATGACCCACTTGCTGGCTTAAACCAGTAACAGGGAGAAATAACAGTAACATCAATTGTTTGCTCATGAAACAAAATTCCACTTCCTCCAAACCCTGAAGAAGTGAAAAACAACATATTTGGGTGTCATTTTTCCCCTTTGTACCTTTGTTTTATGCAGTTATTAGATGGTAAAATAGTTTCTCAGGCGGTAAAAGACAGGTTGAAAGTTCAAACAGCTGAAAGGGTGGAGGCTGGAAAGAAGGTGCCCCATCTGGCTGCTGTGCTTATCGGAAACAATGGTGCCAGTGAAACCTATGTAGGATCTAAAGTAAGATCCTGTGCAGAAATAGGATTTAAATCTACCCTTATCAGGCTGGAAGAATCGATTTCCGAAGCTGAATTGCTTTACAAACTTGATGAATTGAATGCGGATTTTGATGTTGACGGCATACTCGTTCAGTTACCACTGCCGGCACATATCGCAGAAGAGAAAGTAATTGAAAGAATCTTTGCCTCCAAAGATGTTGATGGTTTCCATCCTGAGAGCGTAGGTAGAATGGTTCAGGGGCTACCTGCATTTTATCCTGCAACACCTTATGGTATTCTTTTATTACTTGAGCATTACAATGTTGAAACGAAGGGCAAGCATGCTGTTGTGATTGGTAGAAGCAATATTGTGGGTAGACCAATCAGCATCATGCTAAGCAAGCCTGAATATCCAGGCAATTGTACGGTAACTGTATGCCATTCGCATACGCAAAACCTGAAGGAGCTTTGTTTACAAGGGGATATCATCATTGCCGCATTGGGAAGGCCCGAGTTTCTGAAGTCGGATATGGTTAAGGATGGTGCTGTTGTTGTGGATGTAGGAATTACGCGGGTTCCGGACACTTCAAAGAAATCTGGTTTTGCCATAAAAGGAGATGTTGATTTTGAAGCCGTGGCACCAAAATGTTCATACATTACACCAGTTCCAGGCGGTGTTGGTCCCATGACAATAGCCGCTTTGATGATGAATACCTATAAGGCCTGCTTGGCGAAAGATTAATACATGGTGAAAGACAAATCAGACATGCTCCCGTTAATGGAGCATTTTCATACTTTGCAGGGGGAGGGCCGTTTTACAGGGCAGTCAGCCTATTTTCTCAGACTTGGCGGTTGTGATGTTGGTTGTGTATGGTGTGATGTCAAGGAAAGCTGGGATATGGCTGCTCATCCGCTCACAGGTGTTGCGGAAATGGTTGAATCAGTAGTGAACTCAGGAAGCCATATCGCAGTTGTTACCGGAGGTGAACCGCTGATGCATAACCTGGAACACTTAACAGAACAACTGAAGTCAAGTGGAATAAAAACGCATATTGAAACTTCAGGAGCACATCCATTGAGCGGCAGTTGGGATTGGATTTGCCTGTCTCCCAAGAAGTTCAAAGTGCCAGAGGAAGAAGTCATCACTGCTGCCAATGAATTGAAAGTTGTTATATACCACCCCAGCGACTTTATCTGGGCGGAGCAATATGCAGCTAAGGTTTCACCAGACTGCCTACTCTACCTTCAGCCAGAATGGAGTAAGGCAGAAAAAATGACTCCGCTCATCATTGATTATATCCTGAAAAACCCTAAATGGATTATATCATTGCAGACACATAAATACCTCAGCATCCCCTGAGCCTTTTTTAATTTAACAGATTATCCCTGTGCCCTAAAGTCAAATGAATTAATTTCATAGGATGAGGTTCTTTTTATTGTATTTCTGTTTTTTTCTTGTTGCCAATAGTGCAGCACAGCAATATAATCCGGGGCGGATTTCCAAAAAGAACAGGGTAATATATGATAAAGCCCTTGCTTACGCAGAGGATTTGAGGTATGCAGATGCAATGAACCTCATCAATATAGCATTGGCTAATGACCCTGCATTTCTTGAAGCCAGATTGTCTAAGGCTGGGTTGCTGAGTGAAATGAAAAACTACAGCCAGGCTGCACAGGAATATAAAACCGCATTGGATGCTGACCAGGATTTTTGCAGGGAATACCTCCTGCCCTACAGTATCAACCTTTCTGGTGCTGGAGCGTTTTCAATGGCCTTGGAAGCTGTTGATGCTTTTTTAGGTATACCCGGGCTCAATGAGTCTTCTATAAAGTCTGCTGAATACAGAAAAAGAAATATCCTCTTTGCATTATCTCAACAGGATAAAATCGGAATGCATGAACCTCTTGAGGTAATCAATGCCGGGGCTGCAATTAATAGTAACCAGTCTGAATATTTTCCTTCAATAACGGTGGATGGTGAGCGGTTGGTGTGGACAAAAAGGGTGAGTGACTTTAACGAGGATTTCTATTTCAGTGATAAGGTTGCTGGAGTCTGGCAGCCTGCAGCCCCCATTGAAGGAGAAATCAATACCCCAATGAAAGAAGGAGCGCAGCAAATTTCACAGGATGGGAAGTCGCTTGTTTTTGCGGGACAATATCCAGATAGTTACGGAAGGTTTGATATTTATATTTCAGAGCTTTCCGCCGGTGGCTGGAGTGCCAGACAAAATCTTGGTGAACGAATCAATTCAGAATTCTGGGAATCATCGCCATGTTTGTCGCCGGATAAGTCGGCGTTGTATTTCGCCTCCGACCGTCCTGGTGGGTATGGTGGGATAGATATTTATGTGAGCAACAGATTGGCAAATGGGAAATGGTCTAACCCTGAGAATCTTGGCCCTGCAATCAATACCTCTGGTGATGAAAGCAGTCCGTTTTTGCATGCCGATAATGAAACACTTTACTTCTCTTCCAATGGTTTGCAAGGTTATGGGGGTGCTGACCTGTTCAAAGCGAAACGCGGTATAAATGGCTTTGAACAAGTACAAAACCTTGGGTATCCGATCAATACTATTGATAACGAAGGGAGTTTTTTTGTTACGGCAGATGGTACAACGGCATGGCTGGCCAGCAACAGAGCAGATAGTAGAGGTGGGCTTGATATCTATCATTTTGTGTTACCTCCTTTGATCAGACCCAATCCAACATCGTGGGTAAGTGGGAAGGTTTATGATAGCCTTACTGGAAAAGGGTTACAAGCTGTTGTGGAGTTGGTAAGTATTGAGACAGGGCGGGTCATAGCACAGGTGCAGACTGATGCTGATGGTGCGTATTTGTGTACTTTACCGTGTGAAAGGGAGTATGCATTCTTGGTCAATAAAAAAGGGTATCTTTTCCATGCTCAGCGTGTTTATCTTCAAAAAGTGAATGGCACCATAGGCATCAAACAGGATATTGCCTTAAGTCCAATTCAGAAAGGTATGCAAATGGTTCTCAAGCATGTTCTTTTTGAGACAGGTAAGTATGATCTCTTGCCAGAATCTGTTGTGGAATTGAATAAATTAGTTTCCCTTTTGAAGGAAAATCCAGGCCTGAAAATTGAGATAAGCGGACATACAGACAATACCGGACTCGAATCAGCCAACCTGGAGTTGTCTACCCTCCGTGCCAAGGCTGTTGTCCTTTACTTGGAATCGAAAGGCATACCTGCAGCAGGACTGACTTACAAGGGATATGGTTCATCATCTCCTGTTGCCGGAAATGATTCTGCGGAAGGACGGCAATTGAATAGGCGCACAGCGTTGAAAATTCTCGGCGGATTGTAAATAACCAGGGGTTTGATGTTTTTTTCTTCCGTTTTGTTGTAGCATTAACGGTTGATTAAACCTTTGCCAGGCGCAATTTGCAGCATGCAAGAAGAATTTACAGATGATGAAATCCTTCATCACATTGCGTTGACATGTGTTCCGCAATTAGGTGATATACAAATCGCAGTGCTTTTGAAAAATTTTGGAACTGCCTGTAATGTATTCAATGCTCCAAGAAGGGCACTTGAATGTTTGCCCGGCATCGGTTCGATCAGGGCGGGGGCTATCAAAACATTTAAAAATTTTTCGGGTATTGAGAAAGAGCTTTCTCGTTGCCGTCAAACAAATACCCAGGTTCTGATACGCGGGAAAAATGGTTATCCCTCCAGACTTAATCATTGTCCGGACGCACCTGCAATACTTTATTTCAGCGGGAATGCCTCCCCTGATATGGCGAAGGTTGTAAGTATTGTTGGTACAAGATCTCCTACTCAGTATGGTAAAGACAGGGTGGTGGAATTATTGGAAGTACTCGCGAGGTTTAAGGTGCTGGTTGTAAGCGGATTGGCTTATGGTGTTGATACACTCGTTCACAGGGAGGCATTGAAACATGGATTACCAACTATTGGGGTACTTGGACATGGGTTGGATAAGTTATATCCATTTGCCAACAGGCAGCTTGCAGACGAGATGTTATTGAATGGTGGGATGCTTACCGAATTCATGCGGGGAACCAAACCAGACAGGCAGAATTTCCCCAGGCGCAACAGAATCGTTGCAGGAATGGCTGACGCCGTTATTGTGATTGAGAGTGGAGAAAAGGGGGGCAGTCTCATTACCGCAGAGTTGGCCAATGGTTACAACAAGGATGTGCTTGCTTATCCGGGAAGGTCAATTGATGAACAGAGCATGGGTTGTAACGCACTTATTGCAGGTCATAAAGCCAATCTTGTTACAAGCGGACAGCATGTCATTGATTTTTTGAACTGGTCAACTCACCAGCAGCAAATAGAGCCAAAGCAAATGGCTTTGTTTACAACGCTTACACCTGAAGAGCAGCAGTTGATTGAGATCATTGAGCTCAATCAACCCGTATCCATTGATTCACTGGCACAAATGGCCACTCAGAAATCAAGTAAAGTATCAGCTCTCTTACTAAGCCTTGAGATGCAGGGCATTGTCGCACCCCTGCCGGGAAAATTGTATGCATTGTGCCGGTAGTGTAAGCATATTTATTTTTTTTCTATCTTCGCATATGGCAACAAGTACAGGAAATTCCACAAAGTTTTTTGGAGAAGGTTTAACCTTCGATGACGTATTGCTGGTACCGGCATATTCTGATGTTCTTCCACGTGAAGTAAATATCTCAACACAGCTTACGAAACAGATTACATTAAACATTCCCTTGCTTTCCGCAGCAATGGACACGGTTACTGAAGCTACATTGGCCATTGCGCTTGCCAGGGAGGGTGGAATTGGCATTTTACATAAGAATATGTCTGTAGAGCAACAGGCAGAACAGGTACGAAGGGTTAAACGCAGTGAGAGCGGCATGATTATTGATCCTGTCACTTTGCATGAAGATGCAGTCATTGCAGACGCTTTGCGTTTGATGAAAGAGAATCGGATCGGAGGTATTCCGATTATCAATCATGCCAGAAAGCTTGTTGGTATTCTCACAAATCGTGATTTGCGTTTTGAAACAGATAAGACCAGAAAGGTTAGTGAAGTGATGACTAAGGAAAATCTGGTTACAGCACCTGAGGGAACGGATCTAAAAAAAGCAGAAAAAATCCTTCAGAATTATAAGATTGAAAAATTGCCTGTTGTGAAAACCAATGGGGAATTGATTGGTTTAATCACCTACAGGGATATCCTGCAGGTACACAGCTATCCGCATGCTGTGAAGGATGAGTTTGGAAGACTTAGGGTGGGAGCAGCCCTGGGAATTACCCGAGATTTGATTGATAGGGCTGCTGCGCTTCAACACAATGGTGTTGATGTGGTGTGTTTAGATAGTGCGCATGGGCATACAAAGGGCGTTATTGATGCACTTAAATTGCTGAAGAAGAATTTCAAGCACCTCAATATCATTGCCGGTAACGTTGCAACAGCAGATGGTGCTTTGGCATTGGCTGAGGCAGGGGCAGATTGTGTTAAAGTAGGAATTGGTCCAGGGTCAATTTGTACTACACGTATCGTGGCAGGTGCCGGTGTCCCGCAGATTACAGCTATTCTGGAAGCAGCCTCAGCGCTTAAAAAAATCAATATACCTGTTATTGCTGATGGCGGAATCAGGTATACAGGTGATTTTGTAAAAGCCATAGCAGCTGGGGCGTCAACGGTGATGATGGGAAGTGTTTTTGCAGGAGTAGAGGAAAGTCCGGGTGAAACCATCATTTACGAAGGCAGAAAATTCAAGCAATACAGGGGAATGGGTTCAATAGGTGCGATGCAGCAGGGAAGTAGTGACAGGTACTTTCAAGATGTTGAAGAAGGGATTAAAAAGTTGGTGCCTGAGGGTATTGAAGGACGTGTGCCATTTAAGGGAAATTTAAGTGAGGTGATTACACAATATGTAGGTGGATTGCGTGCGGGAATGGGTTATTGCGGTGCAAAAGATATTGATGCATTACAGCAATCCAAGTTTATTAAAATCACCCATGCCGGTATTCGTGAAAGTCATGCGCATGATGTAGCCATTACAAAAGAGGCACCAAATTACAGTCGTTAAGTTTCAGGAATATGAAAAAATGGCTCCTTTTTTTGTTGCTTTTTTTGATAGCTGAAGTAAAAATTTTTGCAGAAGACAGCGGGAGTAAACTGCGCATCAGCTTGCTTACATGCAGTCCAGGTGATGACTTATATGCTGTGTTTGGTCATAGTGCCATGCGTATTGTAGACAGTACAGCTGGCACAGATATTGTTTACAACTTTGGAACATTTGATTTCACTGACCCTGATTTTTATACAAAGTTCGTTAGGGGAAAACTCCGATATTTTCTAAGTCAAGCCAATTATGCAGATTTTATTTATGAATATGCTTACTTTAAAAGACCTGTTACAGAGCAGGTTTTAGCAATTTCGGATGCAGATAAAATAGCAATTCAGCAGTCGCTATTTGAAAACTTGAGCGAGGAAAATCGCTATTACAAATACGATTTTCTTTTTGATAACTGTACCACCCGATTGCGTGATCTGATCTTTAAGACAAATACAAACGAAGCTTTTTTACCGCCGCCTTTTGCGGTTCGGGGATCAACATTCAGGGATCATTTACATGGTTATCTTGACAGGGCCGAGATGCCTTGGACAAAACTCGGCATAGACATTTTACTTGGTGCAGGCGCAGATAGGGTTATGAGTGTGAATGAGTCGATGTTTTTGCCAGATCCGCTTCTTTTTGGTGTAAAGGGAGCCCGTCAATCGGGCAAGCCGCTTGAAATGGAATCATCCATGTTGCTCGATTATCCTAAGCAAATTTCGCGGTCAAAATCTTTAAACTGGCTGGTGCCCGCATTGATTTTTTTCATACTAGGACTACTTGCTATTTTAGGTAGTAGTTGGAAAAGTTTAATTACTCAGAAAATATCAGGATATACAGACCTCCTGATATTTGGAGTATCCGGACTGCTCGGTTTTGTGCTTTTGTTTACCTGGTTTGGTACTGATCATGACAGTTTCAGATACAACCTCAATTTAATTTGGGCAAGTCCAATTAATATTCTGTTTTTTTATGAAAGGGCAAAAAAAACCGGTTGGTATAAAAAGTTGTTGAAAATCAATGCAATACTGATACTTTTACTTGTAGCTGCTTACCTGGTATGGCCAGGAATCATTAATCCTCTCTTGTTTCCCGTAGTCATTGCTTTGTCATTCAGGTCTTGGATTATCTCTCGTTCCTGATTAATTGCTTAATTTCAAGCAACAAATCGTTTCTTGAAAAAACCTTTTTTCCTTTTTTTCGCATTAGTCTTCTTTTCCGGAAATATCCAGGCCAGGCATATTACCGGAGGGGAACTGAGTTATGTGTATCTCGGGAAAAGCACGTCTAGCCCCAATGCAGGTAATTACCGTATCAAGTTGAAGTTGTACAGAGATTGCTTCGCAGAACCGCAATTCAGTCAAACTGTCAACATTGTTTTGTATGAGTTGCCAAGCATGACTCCAACAAGTTTTTCTGTTCCTATTTTCAGACGAGAAGATGTTGTGCTGAAATCTCCCGATCCCTGTATTGGAAATCCTCCCGTTATCTGTTACGAAGTCGCCATTTATGAAGTTGATGTACCCAATCTGCCATTTAAGCCAGATGGTTATGTTGTAGCACAGCAATCTTGCTGCAGAATTCAGGATCTAACCAATATTTATTCACTCGGCAGGGGGGTAGGAGCAACATACACCACGAATATACCGGGAACAAATGCCGGACTAACTGCACCAGAAAATGATACACCTGTTTTCAATACAAGTGATACCGTAATAGCCTGTAGCGGTAACTACTTTAGTTTTGATTTTGGGGCAGTAGACAACAATAACGACAAGCTTGAATTTTCATTTGCCGATGCATTGATAAGCGATGGGGGGGGAGGCATGAATCAATCTACACAGCCGCCGCCCTATTCACCCGCAAGCTATACGCCGGGGTTTGCCGGAAACAGTCCTTTGGGAAACAAAGTTCGCATTAATCCAACTACAGGCGCAATCTCAGGTATTGCCCCACTTTCAGGCATTTATGTGCTTACAGTTGCAGTATCTGAAATCCGTGGTGGTAAGGTTATCAATGTTCACCGGAAAGACTTACACCTGAAAGTGGCGGACTGTTCTGTAGCTGCTGCTGCATTGGAGCCGGTATATACTTTGTGTAAAGACGAAATGCTGCTTTCCATATCCAACAATTCAACAAGTGACAAAATCAAAACGTATGAATGGGATATGGATACCCTCAATAAATCTGATCGATTTGAGACTGCACAATCTGTGAGTTACAAGTATACTCGCCCCGGAGATTATACGATCAGATTAATCACGAATAAAAATGATGTATGTTCTGATACCGCCTATGCCACAATTAAGGTATATCCGGGTTTCAAGCCTGCCTGGTCAATAGAACAAACCTGCGCTACTGTGCCCTATGCATTCAAAGATTTATCAACAACTACATATGGTACTGTAAATAGCTGGCAATGGAATTTTGGAAATGTTGCCGATCTTACTGATGTATCAACAACTCAAAATGCAACTTATATATATCCTGCAGAAGGGCTTTATACTGTGTCACTTGTTGTTGGAACAACAGTTGGCTGTTCGGATACACTTAGGCAGGTATTGAATGTAAAAGCAAAACCAGAGCTGTTTTTAAATGCAGATACAGTAATCTGTGATGTTGATACCTTACAACTCAATGCAAGGGGTACCGGGGCTTTCAGCTGGAGTCCGGATTACAATATAAGCAGTCTTACCAGCGCCTCACCAAATGTTAGTCCTGACCGCCCCACCAGGTATTCAATTACCCTCACTCAATCACCAGGCTGCTTTAATACCGCATCAGTTTTTGTGGATGTAAAGTCTCTCGTTACATTGAGTCTTGCGGCTGATACAACTATTTGCTTGGGAGACAGTGTTCAGTTGCGACCAGATTCGGATGGTGTCAATTTCGAATGGACTGCCCCTGCAGGAGCGTATCTTTCTGATTTGAAACAAAAGAATCCTTATGTGAGGCCAGCCTCTGACATGCGTTATCAGGTCTTGGCAACCATTGGCAAGTGTTTTGCAACTGATGAGATTCTTGTTAGGACAGTTCCATATCCCAAGGCTATGGCCAGCAGAGATACTGCAATTTGTTATGGAGATGCCATTCAATTGTTTGTGTCTGGGGGAACAACATACAGCTGGACACCAGCAGGGTTTATTAGTAATCCATTATCGCCTTCTCCAATTGTGAAACCATTGGCAACAACTGATTTTATTGTCAGTTCAACAGATTTTAAGGGTTGTCCAAAATCTGTTTTTGATACGATAAAAGTAACTGTCATTCCTCCGGTTTTGGCGTTTGCTGGAAAAGATACTGTAGTTGTAGCAGGTCAGCCACTTCAGCTTAATGCAACAGGGGCTGTTGATTATGCCTGGTTCCCCACCGCCAATCTCTCTAACGCTTTTATAGCTAATCCCATAGCATTGCTCAATGATGATGTCACATACCGGGTTAAGGTTTCAACCAGAGAAGGGTGTTTTGCCTTTGATTCACTGAAAGTGAAAGTGTATAAGACTCCTCCCGAAATATTTGTGCCAACCTTATTTACTCCCAATGGTGATGGGTTGAATGACTTTTTGAGACCGATACCCGTTGGCATTTCCAAGTTTGTGTACTTCAGGGTTTACAATAGATATGGGCAGTTGGTTTATAGTGCAAATGATTTTATTTCTGGTTGGGACGGTAGGTTCAAGGGAAGGGACCAAGGAAATGAATCTTTTGTGTGGCATGCATTTGCAGAAGATTATTTGGGTAATAAATTATACCGAAAAGGTCAAACAACACTGATTAGATAGATATGAGTAGAAAAATTTTAGTAACCGGCGCAAGTTCCGGTTTCGGAGAAGCTATTGCCTGGAAATTTGCTGCTTCAGGTGATAATTTGGTAATCACCGGTAGGAGAAGTGATCGATTAAATGAGTTGGCAGAAAAAATTAAAAGTAAACATGGTGTGGAGGTGCTGGTAAAGGTTTTTGATGTTCAAAACCGGATGCAGGTATTTCAAGCATTGCAGGAGGAGCCGTACTTGCAAGATCTTGATGTTGTGGTTAACAATGCCGGTTTGGCTTTGGGGAGGGATTTGTTTGATGAAGCTTCCCTGGATGATTGGGAAACCATGATTGATACCAATGTTAAGGGTTTGCTTTATGTTACCAAAGCCGTGCTTCCTTTTTTCATCAGCAGGGGCAGAGGGCATATCATCAATATTGGCTCCACAGCAGGTAAAGAGGTTTATGAAAGGGGTAATGTGTATTGTGCCACCAAACATGCTGTAGAAGCATTGAGCCAGTCGATGCGTATAGATCTTGTTAAGCATGCCATCAAGGTAACCGCTATTCATCCGGGAGCAGCGGATACTGAATTTTCTCTGGTTCGTTTTAAAGGCGACAGCGCAAAAGCTGCTGCGGTTTACCAAGGTTTTACGCCATTATATGGATCCGATGTTGCCGATACAGTTCACTATTGTGCCGGGCTGCCTGAACATGTGTGCATCAACAGTCTTGTAATGACAAGTACGGCACAACCCAACAGTTTCTACCTGCATCGTTCTACTGAGCAAGCGAGATTCTGATCTGCATACCACCCCTGGTGTTTACTGATGGAGCTGCATTGGAAATATAAGGGTTTAACCTGCGTTGGTCAAAATACAGCTGCACATTTACCCGATTGCTCAGCACGACATCAATGGTTGGTCTTATGGTAATTACTTTTTGACCCCCTGTTGCAAATGCATTAGATTGATCAAGCCTGGAGTTGGAGTTGATGTCATCACGTACGCTGAAGTCGAGTGCAAATGTAATATCATTCTGAGGTGCCGCAGATCCTTCCTGTTTTTTTACAAAAGGTAGTTTGAATGGCAGTTTCATATCCCTGTTTCTCCACCGCATACCAAAAGTTACCTCTGTTGACCGCACTTCACTCAGTTGGAAATCAATTAGACTCATTGAAAGCTGTCTTGATTTTCTGTATTCAAAGCGCCCGGATAGTTGTCCGGGTG
>JBDLTO010000050.1:0-9283 GCA_039805815.1 Bacteroidota bacterium
ATTTGTGGGTCTGATTTTTGCTGAATTGTATTTAAACGGAAACCTGCTGCAACTGATAACTTTGATTGCAAAGGTTCGAGGGCATTACTCCACTGGTCTGTACCATCCTGAAAAGAGAAGACGATTTCCGGTTTTAAATTAAAATATCCCTTACCCTGCTGCACCATTGTAGGGTATGGAACTATATTAATTTCTTGGGAATGTATTTTTATACTCAGTGCTAAAAACGAAATAATAAACAACAAATTCATTTTCATGATGAAGCTGGATTGAATATCTAAATTTTTATTTTCTTGAATCATTTGATGTTGGCTATTGATAAAAATCTCATTGTTGCTTGATCATAGTCTGAAGTAAAAACTTTGCAGGAGGATTATCCTCCATCATTCCTGAAAGTTGAAGCACATTTAAAACAAACTTTCCTTTACCCATCTTATAACTTGCTGCAGCAAGGTAGCCGTTAGGATCATTACCACCAAAATTGCACAAACCTGTTGTTATAAGGGGCATCCAGCCATCAGCAGAAAATACCCGATCAAGCATAGGCTGGATATATCCTTTGCTTTTATCATACCACATGAAGATATCTTTTGACTCAAGTATTTTTTTTGAAAGGATTGCTGGTGTTGGATTGGCAAAAAAGTACTTTCCCATGATGGTTGGCTGTACTGTTACAGTACTATTTCCTATCGTGAATTGTCCTGTCGGCAAAGTGGTAAATAAAATCTTCCCACCTGCATGAACATAAGCATCCCATTCCTTTTTCTTATTTGCATATTGATGATAGTCGTCTATGATAACCAGCTTTGCTGACTTCAAATCTTTCGTTTCTGGGATGCCTGCTTCGGCTGCAAATTGTTTTCCTTTCCCTTCTGGATCATCTAGAACAAATGCCTTTTGTTGTTGGGGTTTACCAGATGGAAACAAGATAAGCTCCTGTTCATTTACGTGGATGCATTGGCCTTCGGGAGTAAAAAGACCTGCCCTAACAGTTGCGATAGTCCTTGTTTTGACTAATGGAATTTTAAATTGGATATTTCCATGGTAAAGTGAACTACTTGAAGGTATATTGACCGGAACAGACTGCCTCACAAGCACCTTACCATCAACTATAACTTCATAACCCAAAGTATATCCTAAAGGTATTTCCGGTTTGTCGTTACAAACCCATGCCTCTACTTGTCCCACCTCACCAGCTGTCCAATAATACCGATCAGTCCGCAAGGAAACCATCAGGGGAGCCAATGCATTTTGATAGGCAAAATAGGCAGGCTTAGGCTGACGATCCACATCCATTATAGCTTTCATCCATCCAGCTGGCCAGGCATCGATAAAAAGATGAACTGCACTGGATACATTCCGGCTATCTCTGCGCAATGCTTCGGTTACAAATTTCACTGCCCAACGCTGGTATTCCTGGCTTTCCCTGATCCACGTTTCTATCCCCTGGGGTGTTGGATACCACATCAGGTGCATGTTGGCACTTTGAGCTTTGGCAATGCGGGAGGGACTCCAGGCAAGATTATCTTGACTGGATTGGGGTAACCAATTTTTGGGATAATACTTCTGCATTGTGTTCAATGGATCCAATCCTTCCGCCCCATATTCTCCACATCCATAAAACCAATCTGGTTTGATCAGCTGCCAATATCCCTTGTGGAATTTTCCGAGGTCAAGTGCATGTCCGTTATACCATGTATTGTAGCAGTGGTTATCAGGTAACCCTGGTGCAGGCGGATCATAATCTCCATCCCCTGGTTTAATCACCCTGTCTGGATTAGACAACAATACCGCCTGATCAAGCGCTTTGAAAACAGCATGAATGTCTGCAACACTGGCGAAACTTCTGTGTGGACTACCTTCTGCATTGGGAAAACGTTCATTGATATACGTTACCATGATAGCAGATGGATGTGATCGGATAAGTCTTTCCATTTCTTCGGCCTGTTTGACAGCCTGACTAAACTGGTTGATGCGGATGGCACCAAAAAATGGAAGATCTGATTGGTTGAGCATGCCCAACCTGTCGCAAAAATCATATACCTCAGGTTGTACCGGTCGCTGTGTAAACCTAAAAAAATTCATATTGCAAAGTCTTGCGAGCAAAATATCCTCTACCAATTGATTCCAGTCTTTTTTTATCACATCCTGCTGCTCAAAACCCATTGAATTAGCACCTCTCAGCCGAATCGCTTTGCCATTGAGGTACATTCTCCCTTTGGGCTTGGTAATTGTATCCATTTGGAAACTGCGCATCCCAAAATGTACTGCTTGCGCATCTTGCTGTTTCTTGTCTCCCACATTTAGGCCAACATGGAGATTGTATAACCAAGGATGATCGGGATGCCACCATCTGAATTCCTTTAATTCTAATGGTATCCTCAGATAGTTTACACCATAGTCCATGTTTAATTCCTTCACTTGCCAATCACTAGGCTTTACCATATCTCCTATTCCAGGAACTATTGTTGTAGATGGCAGGTATATCTTATCTGTAAATACTGTATCAATAAAATTCTTTCCCAGAAGGGAAAGATTAAGACTTATCCGCTGTGGCTGAAGTGAGGCGTTATTAACTTCCAACCATATTTCTGCTATTCCCTTTTCAGGTTGTGGCCGCACAAAAATATCTCGGATGAAAATGGTTGCACGTGATTCTATATAACAATCCTGATAGATTCCCATAGCGGGGGGACAAATATGCCATCCTTCATCAGGATCATTGTATCCCGGACCACCTGCAGCATAAATTTTATCGCCCACAAGATGGTTACCTAACCCATCAGCGGAACCGGTGGTAGTGGGTTCATTGTATACTTTTACAACCACTGTATTTAAACCCTTTTCTGCAAAAGGGGTAATGTCAAATTCAAATGGTGCGAAAAATCCCTCATGAAATCCAAGGTATTGATTGTTGAAATATACTTCAGCCTTGTAATCGACTCCTTTGAAACAGAAAAAAAGACTTCCGTTTTCAAACATGCTGTCTGCCAGTATTATCTCTTTTTTATAAAAGGTGAATGCATGCCCCAGTGGCGGACCATAATGGGGAATGGCAACATTTTCCCATTCACCTACACCTGAAAATACCCTTCCAATATCCTTTCTATCTTCGTTTGTACCCTTTTTCCACATCATGGAATCCATCCGAATTCTTTTACGCGGTGATTGCATCGGGCTGTAATCTTCCATAAATTGCAGGTATTTTGCCTTCATGGAATCCAATTGTTTACCTAGGTATGCCTTGTTTTCTCTTTGTTCCAGCCATGTAAATTTTCGGGTAAGATCTACACCTGCAGGTAATCCATGGATATCCAATTTGGGTGGAGCCGGTTCAATCAGCAACTGTCGTTGTAAAGCATATTCCTGAGCACCAATTTTAGCGAATTGATCCTGCTGCGCAAAAGCTGACGATGATAGCAAACAGGCAAAAATAAAAGTATGAACCAGATGGATATAACTTTGAATCTTCATAGATGCTGTTGTTGATATAAAAATAAAAAAAGCCAACCCTTTGATCTAAATAGATCTCCGGATTGGCTACGCTCAGGAGAAATCATCAATAGCCCGGATTCTGTGTGAGTTTAGCACCAATATTTTTATCAATCTCACCCTGGGGTATAGGAAGAAGATTATTGTGTTGCGCTACAGAATTGCGTTGGTTGACCTCTCCATACTTTTTAACGCGGTCAAAAACCAATCCCAATCGCATGAGTGTAAGCATTCGATATTCTTCACCGTACAGCTCCCTCACCCTTTCATCAAGAATATAATCCAGGTTAATTTCTGACGCTGAAGCCAGCGGAGCTTTGGCACGGGCCCTAATCACATTAATATCAGCAGCTGCATTTGTTTTGTCGCCTTTGGCAAGATAAGCTTCAGCACGCAAAAGATAAGTTTCAGGTAACCGCATCACATATTGGTCTTTGGTATAACCATAAATAAAGTCTCCACCAAAATGCTTGTCTGTACCGAATTTTGTCCAGTTGGGATAAATGAACCACATACTATCTTCATAGGCTGTCAGGAATGATTTGGGAATGAGATCTCCCTTTTTAAATGCAGGCTGAGTAGCGGTAGCTGCAATATTGGCACCAAAATAGAAATTACGCCTGATATTGGTTTCATTATTACGAATATCGCCGGGAGAATTAGCCCATACGTCCCAGTTGGAGTAGGTTGTGCCCCTTATAAAAGAAGCCCCCCTGCCTACACTGTCTGAAGCGCCCGGAACATTCAGTCCGGCTTTGGCAAAAAGCCAGTGGCGGCACCAATAGGCCCTTCCCTGTACCATCCAGTTTCCCAAGGTAGGATAGGCAATTCCACCGCCGGGAACATTGCGTTCAAACTGTGCAACCCAAATGGCTTCCTTGTTTCCCATTTGATAATCTGTATTGTTGATTTCATGCAAGTCCCAATAATAGTCGGTCGGTGTGCCTCGGGTAGTCATCAATTCATTTCTCCTGGCACCGAAACGGGTATTCATGAGTGAATAGGATCCATCCGTTCCACCAATAACACGAGTAGCTGCGGCAATTGCTCCATCATAGTCTTTCAAAATGATGTTGATTTCTGCCAACAGGTGATCGGCAGCCGCACGAACCACTTTACCGGCAATGGTTGTGCTGATGGGTAGATTCTGTCTGGCAAACTCAAGATCTTTTTTAATGAAAGCAAAACACTCTGCTTGAGTATTTCTGGCAAAATCAATTTTAGGTTCTGTTATTGCAGCAGAAATAATAGGCACGCCTCCAAATGCAATTGTAAGATTCCTATATGCCCAAGCCCTGAAGAATTGAGCTTCAGCTAACAGAAGGTTTTTTTCATCTGCAGATATTTTTGCTGCTGGATTATCTACACCTGTAATGACCGTATTGGCATACTTAACTATCGAATAGTTCCAATTCCACCATTTAGCAGATTGCGGATCCTGTGAATTGATTTTCCCATAATTAACCCAAGGTGCGTTTGGATCGGCAATATAGATAGTGGTTGTGGCAGCTACATCAAAGTTGACACCCAAGTGCCAGTAGTCGGTCCACCCATCACTTGAATTGTAAAAATACTGTAACTGCCGATAACAGGAATTCAATGCCAAGTCAAATTGTGATTTGGTAATGAGGGCATTGTCAACGGTCAAGCCGTCCTTCCTTACCTCATTAAGAAATTCAGCATCTTTTTTGCAACCGGTCAGCAGTCCTACACAGAGGACGATAACAAATGATAATTTATTCAGTATGCGCATACGTGCAGATTTTAAGCGTTTAGAATTGAATATTGGTTCCAAAATTGACTGTTTTGAACAGTGGATTGGCCCTTCCCAAAGCCCCTCCATTTTCGGGATCCAGCCCCAACCAGTTGGTGAATAGCAATGGATTTTTTGCAGAGACATAGAGCCGCAAACCGTTCAATTTCAACTTCGACAATTGCTTCTGGTCAAAGGCATACTGCAGGCTCACATCCTGTACCCTTACAAAACCTCGGTTCTTTGGATAGGAATATCCATAGGGATTGGAGTAGTTGGGTCTAGTGAAAATGGTACTGGGAGTCTCAGGTGTCCAGTATTGTTCATTGATCCAGTTCTGCTGCTGATTATTCCCAAAAGTTGTCAGGTTGTATGTTGAGTTGGGAGCCATATAATAGTTTTTGCTTCCGCCACCTGCAATGGCATTCAGGTTGACATACAACTGCCAGTTGCCATAGCTCAGGGTGTGTGCCATGCTCCAGCTGAACCTTGGTTGAACATATCCTACAATCTTCCTGTCCAATGAATTGATTTTCCCATCTGGCTTGCCATCCCCGCGAATAGTGCCATTGATGTCAAGAATTTTGAGATCACCTGCTTTTGCAGCAAATTTTGAGATATAATCTACATCGCTTGACTGTACTATTCCTTCCACCACATAGTCGTAAATGGCACCAATCGGTTCACCAATAAACCAGCGGTTACCTAGGTCATCATCTTCTTTGCCATCACCATCAGCATCTACGCCGGTAAGTGCAACAACCTTATTCCGGTTCCTCCAGTAGTTAAGTGTAGTTTCCCAACGGATTGCTTTTGCTTTGGAAGGAGACAAGATTACACCGGTAAGTGAAAATTCCATTCCCTTATTGTCTACACGGCCTATGTTCGTTCTGACTGAACCAAAACCACTCAGTGCGGGAAGTGATCTGGTGAGCAACTGGTCTGTTGTTTTACTTGTATAGATATTCAGATCACCTGAAATCCGGTTATTGAATAAGGCAAAATTCAATCCTCCGTTGAGTGTAGTCGTTTTTTCCCAGGATAATTGTTTGTTTGCAAGACTGCTTTGGTAAATAAAGAGACTGCTGGTGGGGCCAAAGACTGTTGTCCCAGATGCAATGTTGGCAAGGGTTTCATAAGGATCAATACCCTGATTGCCATTTTGTCCATAAGCCATCCTGATCTTGAGGTAGTTCACCTGAGGCAATGCTTTTTTAAAGAAATTTTCTTCGCTGATGGCATATGCTATTGCACCACCATAAAAATCAGCAAATTTATTTCCAGGAGCAAATGCTGAATACCCATCCCTTCTGTAGTTGAAAGTCATGTAATATTTACTGAGATAATTGTAATTCAACCTTCCCAGATAAGCTAGGTTGGCCAATTCGTTGAACGTGGATGATACCCGCTGATTGGCAGGATTTCCCAGGTTCAATCCGTAATAACCGAGAACAGTTGTGCCGGCACTGGCAAAGTCAGTTGCTGAAGTAGCCACCCTTGAATTGCTGTTGTAATCACGCTGATAACCTGCAAGGGCATCAATGGAATGATCACCAAAACTTCTCTTATAAGTAAGCAGATTTTGTATTTCCCATGAGTTAGACATTAGGTTAGCCATGCTTCCGTAGGTACTTGATAAATATTTGGCTGGGTTGGCTACATCTGCTGCATTGTCTGGATTAATGAAATAGGTTTCATGCCTGAAACTTCCATTGATGAATTCAGATTTATATTTATTGATATTAAGCCTGTAATTCAATCCTTTTACCTTGGGAATATCAGCACTCAAATAACCAATGATTCTGGTACTTGTATATTTCTCAAGATTATCGTCGTACAAACCCGGACTGTTGGCATCACCCCAATATGGATTGATGAGGTTGGCAGGAGTTGGATACCGGTCGAGTATACCCTTGCCTTCATCCAACCATTTGTATGAAAATGGGGTACCCACTGTTGCCGATCCCATACTGGGAGGAGTTCCTGAATAATCCCTTGCGGAGTAATAAAGACTGAGTCCATAATCTAACCAATTGGTAATCTTCGCATCCATTTTGGCGGTTACCGTATATTTTTCAAAGTTGTCGTTATCCAATACGCCTTTCTGGTTAAGGTAGCCAGCAGAAACATAATAGTTCACCTTATCTGCCTTCCCAGATACACTGACATTTAAATCATTCAGAGGAGCGTATTGTGTAATTTCATCCAACCAGTCAATAGATTGACCTGCTTGATATGCTTTCAATTCTTTTGCATCCAAAACTTTTTCAATTGAAAGATCAGTTTGACCAGCTAATTTCCTGTTATCCGTTCTCCATTGAATGAAATCCTGACCTTTTCTCATATCAGGTCGAGTTGTCCACGATTGGATGCCATAATTATTATTCACATTTATTGAAGGCTTTCCAGTTTTTCCTCTTTTGGTAGTAATCATGATAACACCATTAGCAGCCCTAGATCCATAAATAGCAGCCGCACTGGCATCCATCAAGATGTCAAAAGAAGCAATATCCTGCGTATTGATTTCGTTCAGGCTGCCGCCGAAGATTACCCCATCCAGAACAATCAATGGAGCGTTGGAAGCCGCTAATGAACGCTGACCCCGGATGAGGACAGAAGGAGCACCACCAGCAGAAGCAACAGGACCGATATTCACACCGGGTGTACCCTGAATGGCTTGAAGGGGGCTGACATTTGTAATGGTAGATACGGGTGATTCTTCAATGTTGATTTTGCGAACTGCACCAGTAAGGTCACGTCTTTTCTGTGTTCCATAACCAATTACAACTACCTCATTCAAGCTTGCAGATTCAGCTTCCATGGTTACTTGTAAGTCTGATCTCCCACTCACAGAAATTGTTTGCGTGGAATACCCTGTCATGGAAAAAATCAACACTCCTTTAAGAGGCACCTGTACTGAAAATTTACCTGTGGCATCAGTTGTTGTGCCACCAGTTGAACCACTCAGGGTTATACTGACACCGGCAAGAAAATTCCCGTTAGATTCTTTGACTGTTCCGGTAACAGTTTTTTGCTGTGCCAAGAGTATGGTTGAAGGCAGCAACAATAGAATAGTAAGTAGCATGGCACAACGCTGCAAACTGTGCCGATTGAAATGGATAAAATGGCAAGTAATCATATGCTTTGGTTTACTTTTTGATTATTGTAAAAAATTGGCATAGAGTCGTTTACCAAATTAACTATGAATAAATGCGAAACAGATTTCAAACAATAGCGAAATAGTATACTTTTTTGGCTATTTGGTGTTTTCACCTTTTTGATAAATTAGAAATACAATATTTTTAGATTGCAGCTAGCACTCTAATCACATGAAACCGATTTTCCTCAAAATTGAATCTTCCAACTCCTACACCATCAGAGAACAGTTATTAGGGCATGTTTCAAGTAAATATTATTATCACCCTCAAGTTGAACTGGTTTATTTTGAAAAAAGTGATGGCATGTGTATCGTTGGTGATAAAGTGCACATCATCAATGAAGGAGATATTTTTTTATTGGGATCAAACCTTCCTCACCTGTTCAAAAATGATGAAAAGTTTCTTGACAGAAAATTAAAAGTGCGAATCATTATTCTTCATTTCTTACCTGAATTCTGGGGCAAACATTTTCTTGAACTGCCAGATATGAAAAGCATCAAAGTCCTGCTTAAAAAAGCGGAAAGGGGTATGGTAGTACAAGGAAAAACAAGGGTAAAAGTTGGAGAACTGATGAAAGGCATGCTACTGGCTAATGGTGCCGAAAGAATCATCCTATTGCTCCAGGCATTGTCAATAATAGCAAAGTCAAAAGAAAACATGATGCTACTTCCCACTGGTTTTCAAACAGCATTGGACACAGAAAACGAAGAACGGATTAATGAAGTATACTCATATACCCTACAACATTTCCATCGAAAAATTCATACACGGGAGATTGCGGCCATCGCATTCCTAAGTGAACATTCTTTTTGCCGTTACTTCAAAAATAAAACAGGCAAAACCTATACGCACTTCCTCCATGAAATTCGAATAAAACATG